>JAJFLN010000301.1 GCA_021772705.1 Candidatus Cloacimonadota bacterium
ATTGCGGCTAGCGGGGGGCAGCATTCTCTTGATCTTGCGCTGGGACAAACTTCTACCCGTTCACCCCGAGCTTGTCGAGGGGGCACCCCCTTCGACAAGCTCAGGACAGGCTTCGACAGATGGCTCAGACGATATGGCCGCCCGCTCCATTCATCCCCTTCGGCGTCGCTCAGGACATGCTTCGACAGGCTCAGGACGAACGGATCGGGAAAACTCGGCCATTCAGTCGTCTTGGATGCGGGCATCCATAGTAGGGCGAACGGCTCCTGAACCTGGCCAGAGATTCTAGGGAACCATGAACGGATGACGGCTGCGCCCGTTCGGCGACTGTGCTTACTTCGAGAATGAAATGAGGCTAAACTCTCCCCGGGAGTGTGCATATCTCTGGTTAGTTCGTCCGGGAGACTCCCGCACCGTTCGTCCTGAGCCATGCCGACGGGGATGAAGAGAGCGGGCGGCCATTTGGTCTGACCGAGGAAGGACTACGAGTCTGTCAGAAGGACCACTGGCAGTGAGGGCAGGAGGTGCCATTCGAGATGATCCGATTCTCCATAGCCGCAATCGCTCTGATAACTCTCTGCGCCGCAGCAGGCGCCCCGTCACCGGCCCTGGCCGAGCCCCTGGATGGGGCCGGGGCCCGTACGAAAATGAAAACTCGCGGCGCCGATTACTGGAACCTGTACGAACGGGCCAGGAGTCGGCGGTCCGATGACCTGGCCTCGGTGGCAGTCGAAGAGCCGCGGTTCAACCCAGTGGCTGCCCTGTCGGGTCGACGCCAGAATGCCTCGGTATCCGGTCAGCAGGCTGAGGCCTCCCGGAACCAGATCGCTAGCGCCGTCAGGGGCGGTTCCGGAAGTGCCTGGAGTTCGGTTCTCGACCTCCAGCCCGAGCCTCCCCGCCGGATTCCTCCGATCCGGCTCGAGCAGGAGAAGCCTCCTCGACCTTCCGCCACTTCCAGTGGTGCCCCTGGCGCAAGTCCCGTGCAATCCCGGATCGCCGGCTCTGCCAGGGCGATTCTCGGAAAGCCCTTCAAGTACGCCGCAGCCACCAAGGGGGGCCGTCTCGGCTGTGCCCAGGTGGCCACCACGATCCTCAAGAATGCCGGGGCGGCCAGCCGGGTTGTGCTCGGGGTCCTCAGTGCACTGGGGGACATGAGAAAGGCTGGCTGGGGTGAGGTCAAGCCGCCGCCATATCGGGACGGCGACGTGATCACCTGGGCCACTTACGATCGCTCAGGCAACGGACGGATCGATCCGGACACCCACATCGGTGTCATTGTGATGGAGGGCGGGACACCCTACGCGGTCCACAACTCTTCATCCCGCAGGAAGCCGATCAAGCAGGAGCTGGCTTCCATGAACTACCGGGTGAGCCGGGTGATGCGAAAGCCGGCATGATATCTCCTGTCCGTCACGGAGTTCTGCTCCCTGCCCGGTTGCTACGAGTAGTCGTTGTCGCCACGGTCGTCGCCCTGGCGACCCTGAGTACGGGCAGCCTTCCGCTTCTGGCCGGTGACGTCGCTTCAGTGGGGCCGGATGGTTCCTGGCTCGATCTGGGGTGGGGTTCCGGGAAGGGGCAGGTCGGCTACTACAATCACACCGTCGAGGGGTTTCAGGAGATGTCCGCCCTGGGACCCCAGGCGCTGCTCGAGAAGCGGAACGGTCAGGTCGTCATCGCCGACACCTGGAACGATCGTTTGCTGGTCTACTCCTCCTCCGCGAAGCTGCTCAGGACTTTCGAGGGACCGCACCTCAGGCGACCCTGGGCGCTGGCGGAGGGAGCCGATGAGAGCCTGCACGTCCTTCAGGGGGAGACGTCTCAGATCGTCCATCTGGACGGCAAGGGTCGACTCACCGGCGCCTTCGGAGGCCATGGTGACGGGCCCGATCAGTTCGTCCAGATTGCGAGTCTGGAAGCGGACACCTCTGGTCGGCTCTACTGTGGTGACCTGGGAGCCGGCAGAGTCTCGGTCCACGACTCCCGCGGCGGCTGGCTCATGGCGCTCCCATGGAGCGGCACCGGATTGGCCCTCGGATCCGGCGGAGCGGTGATCGACCTGACCTGGTCTTCCGAGACCGGTTACGCCGTTCGCTCCCGCCGCCTCAACGGTGACGACCGGCTGCTCTTCGACCTCCAGGACAGGGAGCTTCAGGGCGGACGGGTTCTGGGCGTCGACGGAAGCGGGCGGATCCACGTCCGTTTCTCCCGGGCGGATGAACCCGGCCAGATGCTGGTGCTCCGGTTCGAGGCGGCAGGGAAGGGGCCCGTGGCAGCCACAAAGCTTCCCCTGCTTCCGGCCACGCAGGCCGTCCGGGTTCTACCCGACGGGGGGCTGTTGTGGTTCGACCACGACGCAACCCGGGCTCCAGCTGGAGTGGTCCAGATTCGCAGGCAAGTCCCCCTGTCTCGACAATGACGGAACCCAGTAGCTCCCTGGATCTGCGTCGGACCCGTCTCGTCCGGGTCGGTAGCTCGTCCATGGTCTTCAGCCGCCGTCTGGCGCCTCTGGTCGCCATGGACCTGGAAGGCCGGGTTCAGTACCTGATTCGCCCGGGCGTCACGTGGAGGAGAGGGCTGGACGGCAGGATCCTGGTTCGAGGAAAGCCGGCGGATCCGTCGGCAGTCAGGGTCTGCTCCGGGCCGGAGTCCGAGGATCTCATTCGGGAGGGACTCCAGGCCGTGGAAGAGGTGGCCGAAGCGGCTCTGGCTTCGAAGAGCGACGCCGTCCTGCGGGTGGACCCTGAAGAGAGTGAGGACCGGTCGAAACGCCGATCTGCGCCATCAGAGGCAGAGGGCCGAGAGCGACTCCGGACATGGCTGCGGGGTCGGACCCTCCTGACTGCGGAGGACCATGCGGCCGACGTGGTCAGGTTCCGGAGCCTGCACGGCCCGGTGCCCATTCTGCCCCCAGACCAGTACGGGGCCGTCCTGTTCCAGGCCGTGACTGGCTGCCCATGGAATCGATGCGGCTTCTGCAAGCTCTACGGAGATACGGAATACAGCGTTCGAAGCCGGGAGAGTTTCCATTCCCACGTTCAGGAAGTGATCCGCTACTTCCGGCGGGGACTGAACCACCGACGCTCTGCGTTCCTGGGTGACGCCAGCGTCTCGAGGCTCTCTGGCCAGGAACTGCAGGAGCGCTGCTCCGAGGTCAGAGAGAGTCTGAAGAGCGCCGTCCCAGGCAGGGACTGGCCGGTCCATGCCTTCGCCGATGCTTTCACCCCCATGCACTGGAGTGAGGCCGATCTGAAGGGAGCCCGGGAATCCGGTCTGGTTCGACTTCACGTAGGCGTCGAGAGCGGCTGTGCCCGGGTGCTGAAGGCGGTCAAGAAACCCCAGACTCCCGACAGGGTCCGGCAGATGATCGCCCGTCTCAAAGAGGCCGGTATCGGCGTGGGCTGCATTTTCCTGGTCGGACTGGGTGGCCGGCAACTCGCGTCGGCTCACCTGCGGGAGTCTCTGGCGCTGGTGGAGTCCCTGCCCCTGGATCACCGGGACCTGCTGTACCTGTCGCCCCTGCTGGCTACCCAGGCAGTGCAGTATGACCGGCAGGTCGAGCTGGACCCCCTGACCGTCGGCGAGGTGGCGACCCAGCTCCGGCTGTTCCGGGAGCAGCTCGCCCCGATCCGAAAGCGGCGAGGCTTCACGGTGGCCACCTACGATCTGCGCCTGTTCGCCTACTGACTCGACAGGAAGTTACACGGAGATCTCAGAGGTCACAGAGAACACGGAGTTCCGTTTTGATTCCAAGACCTCTGTGTCCGCCGTGACCTCTTCTATGTCCGCCGTGACCTCAGTGACCTCTGTGTCCGCCGTGACCTCCAAGAGAGCCGGCTGCCCCCTCTGCGTGACTGGCCCTGTGTCCTCCCCTTCGAAGGATGAATGGAACGGGTGGCCATGAGATCTGAGGCTGTTGGGGTCCTGAAGGAGATGAGGGTTTGCCAGAGGAGAGGGACTACCAGGCGCGTCAGCTCTGCTTGGCGATGAACTTCGACATGGCTTCGCCGTTTGATTCCAGGAGCTGGGCTACCCTGGGAAGACTCACGTCGGCGACGATGATCTGGCCCACCTCGTCGTTCACCTCGCTGAAGATGCCCTGGGTCTTCATCTTCGTGGTCTGGTACCTGTTGTCATCCGTGGGGGTGACGAAATGAACCGATGTGGCCTTGTAGCGCCGGATGAGGAACAGGTGGATCAGTGACATGAGCCGCTTGCGACGCAGGGACTCGTCGAAGGTGTTCTGGTCCCGGATGGAGAGCATGTGACGTCCCCGCCGATCCTGGATGTCGGCGAAGATCACGTTGGCCAGAGTCTCTCCTTCCTCGCTGGTCAGCCGTAGTTCCAGGAGCTCCGAGCCGGCCCGGTGGGGGCGCAGCTGGGTCTGAATCGTTCGGTTCAGATCGTAGTATTCCGCCCACTTGGCCAGCCAGGAGTCGAGCAGCTTCGGCGAGACTTCGGTCTGGACCAGATGCTGGAACTGGGTCGAGCCCTTGCCCATGGCGTTGGTCGTCGCCGTCCGTCCCGATGACGCCGCCAGAGCGCCGTCGAGCCTCGGGCCGCCCACCAGGGTCTGGGGCGTCCGGTAGGGGGACTCCACCAGGCGGAGCTTTCGCTGGAGCCGGGCCAGGGCGAGCATTCCATCCTGACGCAGCGCCGTGGCGAACTCCTCGCCGGCCAGGCCGTCGATCTGATGGCCTCCGTAGGTGATGAAGTTGAACACGAAGCCAAGCTTGCCCAGCTCTTCCGGGAACTGGCGCATCTCATCGTCGCTCATACCCGTCGTGTCCCAGTTGAATGAGGGACTGAGGTTGTAGGCCATCATCTTGTCCGGGAACTCACTGTGGATGGCCTCCGCGAATTCCTGGGCGTCCTTCAGGTCCGCTGTCTTGGTCTCCATCCAGAGCAGGTCGGCGAAGGGCGCCACGGCCAGGGACTTGGCGATGGCGTAGTCGATGCCCCCTCGGATCTGGTAGTAGCCCTCCGGTGTCTTGGGCAGCTCGCAATCCCAGATGATATTGATGTCCAGGTCCCGGGCCCGCTGCTTGGCGCTGGCAAAGGAGGCCCGGGCCGCGAAGTCGCGCCACTCCTCCGGTGTCAGGTCCAGGACGTCGCCCTCGCTGAGCCGGAACTCCATCACGTCGGCGATGGCTTCGCCGTAACTCTTCAGGCCGGCCTCGGTTTCCCAGGCCTCGATGAGGCGGGCCTGGACAGCGTCGATGACGGCGTCGAGACTGTGAAGCGCTTCGGACTGGAACTCCTCGGCCTTCTCGGAGACGAGATGGCCGATACCGGTTCTGTCGAGCCAGGCGTCGGCGGCAGCGTACTCCGTGTCGGACAGGGCGTAGAGCAGGTGACCCTGGATGTCCTTTAGTCCCGCGTCGTGGGCGCGCCGGAGCATTCCCAGGAAACAGATCTTGTAGGAAGGCAGGCTGACGTTGGTGGCGCCCAGGATGAAGGGCTGGTCCCGTTCGTCTCCCCGGCCGTCAAGCAGACTGGCCGCCTCCGCGTCGGTGCGGGCCACGATCAGTCCCGGGACGCGCATCACGTCCAGCTGGAAGCGGGCTGCGTTGAGGCGCTTGATCTGCTCGTCGCAGGCCACCAGCACCTTTCCACCTTGATGACCGCACTTCTTCGTTCCCGGGCGCTGGTCCTCAATGTGGTACCCCGGCACTCCGGCCTCGACGAATCGACGGATCAGGTTCCGGACGTGGGGGTCGCCGCCGTGTCCCGTGTCGGCATCGGCGATGATGAAGGGACGGAAGTCGTGAACCGTGGCCGATTTCCGCTCCTTGCCGGTCATCCGGGAAAGGAGAAACTGCTGATTCCGGTCTGCTGTCAGCAGAGCTCGCACCAGATGGGCTGCCTCATCCGGGACCTGGCTGAGGGGGTAGCTGGCCAGGTCCGGTCCCGGGTCCTCCTTGACGGAACCCCGGGCTGACGTGGCCCAGCCTCCGAGGTAGATACCCGGGATACCCATTCGCTTCATCGTCACGGCCTGCCCTGGCGAATAGGGGCCAAATGTGGTGATGCTCTTTCCCTGTCCCCGGAGCTCCTTCAGCAGGGTGTAGAAGGCCTCGGCGGCACCCCGGGCGATGGGGTAATCGACCGGGATGGATCCTCGTTGCTCCACCACCTGCTGGGCGCCGAAGAGGCGGGTGATACCTGCAAACCGGGGTGTGTCGAAGTACTTCCGTGTTTCCTCTACGTCCTGATCGAACGCTTTCATGGTCAGCTCTCCTCAGGTCGGCTCAGGCGAAGTCGAGGTTCTCCGTCAACCGGGTACCGTCGGAGCTGAATGCCTCCGAGTACCGGGTGATTCGCCTCCGGGCGGTCTCGAGGTCGTGGATGTTCAGATTGATGTTCAACAGATCGATGTACCAGGGGATCTTGGCATCATGACTGACGTAGCTGTCGACGATGGCCCGGGTGACTGGCAAGGTGGTCTGCTTCGAATCGTCGTGGACGTCCCGGTTCGAGGCCTGGAGCAGCTTGGCGTACTCCTCCTTCAGCAGACGGTCGAACAGCTCCTTCGTGAAGGGGTCGCCCTCCTTCACTCCCGTCTCCTCGTCGTCGGCGTTGAGCCGGCCCGCCTTGTGCACCCATTCCCAGAGGATGCTCATCCGGATCTCTCCGGTGGCCATGTCCTCCATCAGATAGAGCACGTCGTCATTTCCGAAGAAGTCGGCCGGCTTCAGTGCCGCCGCCTGGAAGCCCCGGCCAAATGCGTTGCCGTACTGCAGGGCGACGCTGAGCAGGTCCCGGGCACCTTGGATCGTCCTGGGGGCAGGCTCCAGAAGCAGCAGCCCGTCGGCGTCGGCATTCGCGTACTCCAGGCGGGGAAACTCCCGGCCCAGCTGGTTGGTTTCCCCGGCTTTCTCCCAGACGGGACGAACGATGTGGACCATCTTCCA
The DNA here is from genome assembly GCA_021772705.1 of Candidatus Cloacimonadota bacterium. GTDB lineage: Bacteria > Muiribacteriota > UBA6191 > JACPRK01 > JACPRK01 > OFTM100. The sequence goes on from JAJFLN010000301.1 coordinate 6,912, forward strand.
GTGGGCGACCCACTTGCCGCTGGCACCTTCCCGCTGTTCTCGCTCGGCGCCGGCTGTCGCCTTCTTCATGCCTGCCTCGACTCCCGCCTTGGAGCCGACGGGGATGTTCGGTTCCATCCCTCCCTGCCAGAGGGCGAACCGGCCGTTCCGGTCCGGCGTGTTCACGGCCCGGCGGACCCGGTCCTCGTAGTTTCGCATGTAACCGTAGGTCATGCCGATGGCGTCGATGTTGGGGTTGATGAAGTTCCCGTCCCAGGCGGCGGCATCGGAGACGCTGTTGATGTAATCCCACCGGCCCGTGTTGTAGCCCACGAAGTGCTTGCCCAGAGCGGCGCGGATCTCCATGAGCTGGAAGCAGGCCTCGATCTGTTCCACCAGGACATAGGCCTTGATGGTGCCCTGCTCCAGACCGAGATACCCTTCCAGGGTGTCCAGAATCCGGGCCCAGAATGCCGCCTCCTCGGCGGTCTGGATCTTGGGCAGATAGAGGACGAGACTTCGCCCCTCCTGTCCCAGGGCTTCGTGGACGCCGCAGATGTACAAGGTGACATCCACGATGGAAGCCGAGAAGCCGCCTCCCTCGCGATTCTTGACGTGCCGGTCGTCCAGATGGAGGCCCCTGGGCCGGAAGATCCGGGTGGTGAACTTCAGCTGCTCTTTCCAGTCCGGGACTATTTGGCGGCCGAAGAAGCTGTCAGCCCACCGATTCATCTCTCCCGCCACCTGCTCCGCCACGGCGAGGAAGGCCGGATCAGAGCCATAAGCCAGCTTCAGGTTCCGCTGATTGTCCAGGGACATGGTGTCGACCTGGCCGAGGGCGTCCTCGCCGTCAAACATCCACCCATCGGCGCCCGACAGGAGGGCGTAGGCGATGTTGCGCAGGCCGGCGTCCGTGCCTGCCCGGGGTCTTGCGGCGGGCCCGGTTCCCTGAATCCACTGGCGCCGCAAGTCATGCGGGATCTCGCCGCCTTCGAAGTTGCCGTCCCGGGCGTCCTGCACCTTGATGTCCGTGCCCGGGATCTTCGAGCTCGGATAGAGAAAGGGTATCCGGTGCTTGCTGTGAAACCGCTTCAAGCGCCGCTCGATCCGGGTTTCCATGAGTTGTTGACGCTTCTCATCCAGGGACGCCAGCGCTACCAGTGCGTCGAGCGCCGAAGCGGTGAAAACGTCATCATAACTCTCCAGCAGTTCGCCTCGAACCTGAAGAGGGCCCACTGTCTTCATCAAGTGCCTCCCGTGCAAAATCTGTCGGGCAGATACTAATACAGGAGGATCCCAGATCGAAACCCTGGAGCGCCTTTTCGGCATCCGGGAGGGCCTGGGATATGCCTCGTAATCTTGGCGCCCGCTGTGGGGCGAAAGCTGGGGGACCTGTTCGAGGAGGAGCGGGTCAACTTTGTCGATCTCTCGGGAAACTGCCACCTCAGCCTGGACGGGGGAGTTCGTGGCCAGAGTCCAAGGTCGACGGCTGCGCGGTTCTCGTGCGTCAGACAAGGAGTTACGGGCGGCATCGTATCGGGTTCTGTTCGCGATGCTCGTCGAACCCGGGCTGGCATCCGCCCCCAGTCGAACCGTGGTGTCATCGGCCGGCGATGTGAGTCCGCGGCACCGATCAAATTGCGCCATGACTTCCGCACACTTGTAATGGCGGTCAGGTTATCCGGATTACCGATGCTGCCTGGGGTTGCCAGACTTTTCGAGAATTGGAAGTGTGCGGGAATTCACCCCCGACTTGGTCGTTGCCGAGTCCGCAAACGGTGAACGACCTTCGAATCCGGCTTCAACAGCAAGGGATCTTGGTTCGAGGTCATGCTGGATATCAGTGGGTCCCCGGTCAGCGAAGGCGAGCAATCGAGATCTGGCTAGCAGGTTTCGGCGCGACGCTGTTTCCGAAACTCCTGCTTGGGCGGTACCGCCCAAGGGAAACCAAACCGAGCGCAGTCGAGGCGAAGCTTGCCCCCCTACTGGATCCACTAGTGTGGTGGTCCGCTGTTTCCTTTACATATGATGCCTGTCCATAAAACCGTTCGCCCCACTATGGATGCCCGCATCCAGGACGACTGAATGGCCGAGTTTTCCCGATCCGTTCGTCCTACTATGGATGCCCGCATCC
>JAJFLN010000302.1 GCA_021772705.1 Candidatus Cloacimonadota bacterium
CGGAGTTTCACGGGGCCGCTCAGAGCAGTACCTGCTGGGGAGACGAAAAGACGATCAGGCAGCCCGTGCTGGGCTGCCAGTGATCCAGGGGATAGGGAGACAGATGGGGACGGACATCGATCCGCCCCGGAGTGGGCAGGAGGACGAGACTCTCCTCGAGGAGAACTTTCCCCGGGAGTCGCCTGCCCCTGCCAGCGGGGGAGCGACCGTCACAAGCCAGAACGAGATCGACTTCCTGGCCAGCTACTGGCCTCGGATGTCCCTGCTCGCTGTTGAAGGCAAGCGTTCCGGACCCCAGGCGGAGCTGGCGGCCCTGGAGGACAACTTCTCAGCCGCCCTGCTGTTCGCTGACCTCGCTGGCTTCACGCCACTGACGGAGAGACTGGCAAGGAAGGGTGCCGAGGGCCCCGAGGCCATTGCCCGGATCTTGAATGTCTATCTGGGTCATCTGGTGGAGATCATCCTCGACCACGGTGGCGACGTGGTGAAGTTCGCCGGTGATGCGTTGCTGGCAGCCTGGCCGATGGCCCCCGGGAACGGCAATCCCAAGACTGCCGTGCTGCTGGCGGCACAGTGCGCTCTGGAAGCGCAGGATGCGTTCCGCGCGCGCTCCACCGAGGATGGCACGGGTCTCTCCATGCGGCTCGGTATCGGAGTGGGGCAGGTCTGCATGATGCTGTTGGGAGGCATCTCTGACAGATGGTGCGTCATGACTGACGGCCCGGGCATCTCCGAGGCCGGCGAAGCCGAGGGCCTGACACCTCTGGGACGGGTGCTGCTGACCTCCGATGCCTGGGAATGCGTCAAGGACAGCTGCACGGCGAAGAGCGTTCACCACGATCGGTTTCATCTGCTCCAGGGATTGAATGGACCCGTCGAGTCGCCCGGCAGGCCAGAGATGTCAATCTCCACGCCTCCCGGCTTGCTCAGGAGCATGGTGCCCGAAGCGGTCCTCTGGAGACTCGGCTCCGGCCAGGAGACCTGGCTCGGGGAACTCAGGCGTGTCACCTGTCTCTTCATTCAGCTCATCGATCTGGTGCACCCCGTCGAGCTCTCCAGGGCGCAGGCCGGCTTCCAGGCGGTACAAAAGGTCGTCTACGAGTTCGAAGGTGTCATCAACAAGATCAACGTGGACAACAAGGGCCAGTCGGTGATCATCGTGTTCGGCCTGCCGCCGGGCTCCCACGAGGAGGATCCGGTCCGAGGAGTCTCGGCCGGTCTGGCCATTCAGTCGGCCCTCCGTGAGCTGGGCTGGACCTCGAGCATCGGCATTGCCACAGGCTCGGCCTTCTGCGGTGAAGTGGGAACCAGGGATCGCCGGGAGTACACAGTCCTGGGGGATGCGATAAACCTGTCGGCCCGGTTGATGCAATCGGCTCACGGCGGCATCCTGTGCGATACGGCGACGCAGAGAGCCGCAGCTTCCAGGGTCACTTTCCGGCCTCGCGACCCCATTCGACTCAAGGGCAAGTCAGGCCCATTCTCGGTCCACGAACCGATGGGTGAGCGCAAGATCGAGGCTCGCAAGGCGGCCCCTCTCTTCGGGCGCATACCGCAGCTGCTGCGACTGCAATTCCGGCTGGAGCTGCTGGAGAAGGAACGGCAGGGCGCGGTCTTCCTCTTCGAGGGCGAACCGGGTATCGGGAAGTCCAGGCTTATCGCCACCGTGCCGGAGTGGGCCGAGCAGTGCAAGATGTCCGTCATCTCCGGCGCCGGTGACGCTCTGAAGAGCACCACCCTCTATCACGCCTGGACCCCCGTCTTCTCGGCCATCCTAGGCCTGGACTCACTGGGTGAGGAGATGGAGCTTCGGCGGTCCCACGTACTCCAGGTCCTGGTCCAGGAGGGCGTGGACCAGGACCTGGCACCGCTCCTCAATGAAGTGCTCCATCTGGGCCTCCCCGAAAGCCGCCGGACAGCGGCCATGTCCGGTCTCCTCCGGGCCGACAACACCCGCGAGCTTCTGCTGACGCTCATGAGAAGCCAGGGGAAACTCGACCCATTCGTGCTGATCCTGGACGACGCCCACTGGTTTGACGCGCCTTCAATGGCTCTCCTGCAAGCCGTCTGCCGCGAGGAACTGCCGGCGTTGATCATCGCCGGAACGCGGCCTCCTCCCTACCTGCCCGAGGTGGAGCATCGGAGACTCCTGGAGGCCCCTGGAATCATCCATCAGGTCCTCGAAGGTCTGGCCAACTCCGAGATCTACGGCCTGCTCTGCCAACGGCTGGGGGTCTCCTCCCTCCCCAGGGAACTGGTGCAACTGATCAGCTCCCGATCCGCCGGACACCCCCTCTTCAGCGAAGAACTCGCCTACCATCTCAGGGACACGGGAGTCCTCCTGTTCGACAGCGGCGAAGACGGCGCTGTCGAATGCCGCATCGATGAGTTCTACTCCGACCTGTCCCGAGTCGAGTTGCCCGACACGGTTCACGCTCTGATCACGAGCCGCATCGACCGGCTGCCAGCGCCACAACAAATGCTGGTCAAGGTCGCCAGCGTCATCGGGTTCGACTTCTCGTTCCGGAACCTGCGAGACGTGGACCCCTCGTCTCATTCCGACAGCGATGTGGCGGAGCAGCTGAATTCCCTGGAGCAAGCAGCGTTGATGATCAGGGAGGCCGGAGGCGACAACCCCCTGTACCGATTCAAGCACGCCATCATCCAGGACGTGGCTTACGGGTTGCTCACCTTCTCGCAGCGACGTCATCTGCACCGGGAGGTGGCCCGCTGGCACGAGTGGGCCTATGCGAGCGATCTGTCGGCCTACTTCTCGATCCTGGCCCATCACTGGAAAGCAGCCGAGGAACCGGGACAAGCCATCGAGTACCTGGACAAGGCCGGAGAGCAGTCCCTGATGGGATTTGCCAATGAGGCGGCTGCTCAGTTCCTGGCCGACGCCGCCCGGCTCCAGAACCAGCTCGACGAGGAACGATCCGGCGGCGAGCCGGCCATCCATGAGTTCTCCAGGGAGTCCCGTCTCACCAGAGTGCGCCGGGCGCGGCAGCACGGCACAGCCCTCTTCTTCCTGGGAGAGCACAAGGCCAGCGCCGAG
>JAJFLN010000303.1 GCA_021772705.1 Candidatus Cloacimonadota bacterium
GGCACCGGTCAAATCCGGCCCAACTCCTGGACACTTCGAGTCTTCAGGATTTCATAACTTGACCTGTTGCCATCGGCAATCAGCGCAACCTGGCGATCATGACAAGTGTCCGGATTCCAGGGCCGAATTGACCGGTGCCCAGTTTCGCATCCCAGGTTCAGAGACTGAGACAGCCTAAAGATCAGTCGGTTCCAGGCTCATGAGCGACTTGCCGGAACGGTCCGGATTGGACAGGAGATCGAGCAATCTCCTCCGGAGCAGATCTTCCTGATGCTGGCGCCCGATCTGGCGGAAAGTCTCGGCCGGAATCCGGCCACCGGCGATCATTCCCTGGCCACCGTACTTGCCGTCGTCCCGGACGATCTGCTCGATCATCTGCCCCGTATCGGAGTTGCGGTCCGCGGATCGGAGTGACAGGTGAAGATTCTCCCTGAACAGACCGAAGCAGAGGACCCACTTGGTCCCTTCCAGGCGGAGCATCAGGTCGGCGAAGGCGGGAATCATGTCCGGCGCCTCCACGGGGCCGAGGGAGCTGACGACGACGTCACCGTGAACCCGGGTGCCCTTGATGGCGTCGACGAGCATCGAGAAGTACTGGGGAGAGAGGGGCGACTGCTCGATTCTCCAGAGACGGTTCTTGTCACTCCTGGGAAAGAGCTTCAGGTAGGCGTCCTTATCGGCGCGGCTGGCCTCCCGGCCGAGTCCCTGTGTCTCGCTCTTGATCCCATAGTAGAGGGCGGTGGCCAGATCGACATCGAGGCGCACCCGGGCGCTCAGGAGATACTCGGTCAGCAGCGTCGATGTGGCGCCGTAGCGCCGGCGGACGTCATGGAATCGAGCCTTACGGGTCTCTGCCCGCATGGGGTGCTGGTCGATGACCACGTCGGGCACGGTCAACGGCGGCAGGCTGTTGTTGCCTGACTTGGGCTGGGTGTCGACGAGGGCAAAGAGGTCGTATTCTCCGAACTCCAGGTCCCTCTTGGGAATGACACCGATGTGGAGGGTCTCGATCATGGCCCGGTTCTCGGCACGGCCGATGAGCCCCCCGTAGGCGATGGCGGCGTCGATGCCTGCCCTCTTTCTTGCCAGGGTCTGGAGTGCAAAGGCGCTGGCGAGGGAGTCCGGATCCGGGTTGTCGTGAGTCATGACCAGCAACTTGGTGCCGCTGTGTAGAATCTTCAGAAGCCGGCCGAGGCGCCGCTTCTGCTCGGCCAACTCCTCGGCCTTCTTTTCACCTGATCGTCCGTTGCTCACAGGCTGGCTCCTCTCGCTTCGATGAGCTCGACACGGGTCACTCTCCAGACCTCCGGTGACTTCTTCTTCAAGGCCATCACCCCTCGCATGTGGTACTGGGCCTTGACGTTCACTCCCCTGGGCTGGAGCTTGACCACGAGCCTGAAGTTGACCCGGGCCTGGTCATCGGTGACCACCACTTGCCGCTTCTTCTGCTCCACCTCGATCATGCTGAACTCTCCGAACACACCCTGAACCACCTCTTCAACCTGGCTCCGGGTAGCGGCAGACATCTTGCCACCATGCTTGAGCAAGGTACAGGAGTCGTCGACGATGGCCACGGTTCCGGCGACATCGGCAGAGTTGAAGGCCACCACTCCCTGGTCGAGAAGCCGCTCGATTCGTTGCTTGTCCGTCACGATAAACAGACGAGCCACACCGAAGATGAGCAAGGCTCCAACGGCGACCAGAATGGCGTCACGGAGTCGCATCGAACCTTGATACTCCATCCGCGAGGGGCGAAACAAGACAAGGGCTCGGGGTATAATGCCGGGGATGAACGAAGACGATAAACTGCAAGTGCTGGCCCAGGAAGACAACTTCCTCTACTTCAACAAGGGAGAGTTCCCTTGCCTCTTCATGATCCAGGTCAAGGAGGGATTCGCCCGGTTCGAGGTGAAGGACGCCAACTCCCTTCAGATCCTGCTCGAGTACAGCAAGGGAAAGAGCCTCCAGGTGGAGTGGGTCCAGGCCGTGATCAACGACGAGTTCCACACCCGGGAGTACGCGACCTTTCCCGGGGGCAAGTTCGTCGCCCACCTGCTGGGAAACGACGTGTTCCAGCAAGGGGAAATCCTCGAGAGCTGAGGACGGGCCGGGCATCTACTCGCCAGTCTTTCCGTACTGGTAGCGCAGGGTCTGCCGCAGGAGGCTGCCCTCGCCGGATGTCCACTCGGCGATGCCCGTGACGCTGCTGAAGCTGTCGAGGAGGCCGATCCAGGCTTCTCGGAAGTAGCGACCGTCGCCGTCCGTGGCGGGTACGGCTCTGTCCAGGAGCCACCTGAACCGGGCATTGCCGTCCAACAGATTCGTGAAGCGAGACTCCAGCAGCTCACCGGGGAAGCTGGCCCCGGATCGGGGTGGACGCTCCTCTTCCAGCTGCCTCGCCAGGTCGCGAGCCAGGCCCTCGTGGGTGGCCAGTCCGACCCAACCCGAGCCCTGAACCAGGTGATATCCACGGCCGCCGGAGAAGGGCAGCGACAGCGACCGAAGCCGGTCCCGGGACTCGAAAGAGAGCTCCCGGTGAGAGTCTCGACCGAGCAGGTTCCGGGTCGTCCATGGAGTCAATAGGTCCTCCAGCTCCTGTGCGACGGCGCCCTCTCCGACCTGCAGGCCGATCACGACAGCCCTCTCCGATGCGGCGTAGGGCAAGGCCAGGTTCGGCTGAGGCAGACGAAGGAGGCGCGAGAGTGACTGGAGCCGAACCTTCTTGAGAACCCCCTCCAGGGCGGAGGTCAGGGCGGCACGGTCTTGGGACAGACCGCCGGGATCGACCACTTCGTCCATGAGGGCATGGACCACTTTCAGGGTCCCGGGATCCGCCTCGAAGTGGCGGTGGGCCAGGTTCCTTGGCAGTCTCTCTTCCAGAGAACCCGTATCGGAAGTGGAACCAGACGCCGGGATGGAAGAACCTTCGGCCGCCTCCTGGAGGAGCAGGACTCTGCGGTCGACACATGCCCTGGGAGTGAAGAGCAGCCCTGCCTGGACAGCCTGGATCCGCTTCAGGTCCTCACCATTGCGATGAATCCAGTAGTTGCGGAAGTAGCCGCTGCGATTCAAGCGAGCCTGGTCCAGGTGAAGCCGGAGATCGCACTTCCAGCTTCCGGCCTGAAGCAGACGTTCGAAGTCCTCGTCTCTCGCCAGAGACTCGCCTGCCTCCGGCGCGACCGACAGGCCCAAGGACTGCTGGAGCAGATCGACCCGGGTCGAGAGAGCCAGCAAGTTGTCCTTGAAGGTGAAGACCATGGCCAAGCCGCCGTCGTCTCTTTCCCGGGCAAAGTACGTGAAGCCGCCCTCGGATCGCTCGTCGAACTGCCCCCGCAGGCCAGCCAGAACGGAGGCCGAGAAAGCATCGTTGCCGATACGGGTGAGGTAAAGGAAGTGGAGCTTCCCTATATCGTAGAGAGCCAGAGCCGACTCGTGACCGGCCACGGCGGAGATGCTGGCTCGGTCGACTCCGGCCCCGATGAGCTGCTCCATCTGCTCGATCCGGGAACGTAGTTTGCGGGCCAGCTTGGTCTCGAGAAAGCGGGAGTAACCCGGCGATGCGTACCAAGCTTTCAACCCTGGAGAGGAGTCCATACGATCCAGGAGGGCATGGAAATCCTCCGTCTCCAGGTAGACGAGAGCCCCGGAGGGCATGGTCCTGGCCAGGGAACCGGGGGCAGCCGAGAGAGCACCGGAGGCCAGCAGGAGCAGGATGGAGATCAACCAGAAGCAACGAGTCATTCGTTCTCGATCCCTTCCCCGATCTCCAGGGTTTGGCGGCCATCCTGTTCCCGGCGTGAAACCAGATCCTTCAGGCGGCCGATACGCTCATTCAGGAGACGAGCCCCATCGAGGGAGTCCCGCACGGCCAGCTCCTTCGCAGCCCCGAGGAGGGCGATAGCCGGCTCGGGAGCCTCCAGGGTCTCGAGGCAAGCCGCCGCATCGAGGGCATACTCGACAGGGTCCGTGTAGACCGGGCCCCGGACCTTCGCCAGGTCGTCAGGACTCGGGCTCCCCTGCCATGACTTCTCCACCAGCTGGAACGGCCCATAGGGCTGACAGCCCGGGGGAGTGCGGGCCGTCAAGGCCTGGTCGTGACGCCCCAGCCTGGCCAGGGCCCGGAACATGCCGAGGGCCGCCTGGTCGTCCCGGGAGTAGCGCCACCAGTTCTTGAACGCCGCTGCCGCCTCCGGCAGCTTGCCCTGGTTCTGCCGCAGCAGCGCCAGGTCTCGCCACACACCGGCAGCGGCTGGCAGCCCGGGAGCCTCCCGAGCCAACAGTTCAGCGGCCTGCACCGTCTGTCCTGCGGAGGCCATGGCCGCTGCCTCTGCCCGGAGGGCCACCTCCGGACGCTGTCCCGACCGGCGTTCCAGATCACACTGGATCCTGGCGTTCTTCAATCTCTCCGGATCCGGAGCCACGGCGGTGGCGTACTCCATGATGGCCAGAGATCGGACGTCACTGGGAGTATCTCGCCCGAAGAGCAGCGTGTTCAGGATCTCCAGACTCTCGGGGAATCTGGCGAGCTTGCGGAAGAGCCGGGCCATGGCCAGACCATTGAGACGATCCGAAGGCCGGCGCTCCCGTATCATCTCACGATACTGAATGGCCTCATCGTATTGCTGAGCCTCCTCCAGGAGGTCTGCGGCCAGGGAAAGGAAGTTCTTGTCCTCAGGGCTGGCCAGGGCTGTTCTCTTCAGAACCTCCATGGCGGCGCCCGCGGCGCCCCGCTCGAACTGGGCTCTGGCGAGAGCCAGAGCGGAGCCGGTCTCGACCGGATTCGCTGCGAGCCGGGCAGCGTGATGCCGCTCCAGCAATCGGGCCGCCTGTTCCGGAACACCTTCTTCACGGAGGAGGCGGGCCATTCGGTCCGCCATCCGCGGAGCGATCCAGCGACCCTGGAGGATGGAGTCGAGCAGGCCTTGCAGGGCTTCCATCTCCCGGAGGCGAACCAGGCACCGAGCCAGAAGCAGCCTGGCGTCATCGTGCCACGCCGACGCTGCCAGTACCTGGCGGGCCAGGGAAGCCGCCCCCTGGTGCTGGCCCGCTTCGAGGAGGGCCCGGCCCAGGCGAACCGTCCTGTCGGACACGACGCGCTGGTCCGGGTAGGGTCCCGACGACAAGGCCTGGAGGGCCATTCGCAGCAGGCCTATCCGCTCATCGCCCTCCACCAAGGGGGATTCGGAGAGAAGATCCAGAAGCTCGATTCGCTCAGTATCCGCCTCCACCACCCGCTGCCTCAACGGCCTCGCTTCGCGAGTCGCGACGCCGGAAGCCAGGGCCTCCTGAAGCGGGAGCAACCTGAGAATGGCCGGCGCGGGAAGGCGCGACTGGACCGACATCAGCCATGTCTGGAGAACGTCGAGAGCGGGGGCGCCCAACCCGGCTTGCTCCATCTGTTCCGTGGCCAGCACCACCCGATCGACATCGGTGCCGGCCCGGGACACGACGGTGTTCAGAAGCTGGAGCGCCTCCTCGTTGTCCCCGGCCTGAAGATGGGCGGCGGCGGCAATGAGCTGATACCTCCAGCTTTCCGGTGCCAGCAGGAGGGCCTCGGAGTAGAGCTTCGTCGCCGCCTCGGCGTTGCCTGCAGCCAGCTGCCAGCCGCCGAGTTCGGCATACCGGGCCGCGTCGAGTGACCGCTCTTCCATTCCGGCGGCAGCGAAGGGCGCGGCGGCATCGGGATCACCCCGGTCCAGGGCGTACCTGGCCCACTGACGGGCGTGCCAGAACCAGGGCCGCCCCACCAGGGTGCCCGTATGGGCACCGGAGCGGGCCGTGGACTCGCCGATCACGAGGCTCCCTGTCAGTCCCTGGAAGATCTCCTCCACGGGCTGGCCGCCTTCCCCGAAATGGAGTCGAATCAGGAGCTCCTTGGATCGCCTCCACTCTGTTGACTCGCTCATGGCTCCGACAGCCCGGAGGGCCAGGTATTGCCGGTCATTCCTCAGGAACCAGTTGATCCGGCCCAGGGTGGGACTCTCGGCGAGGGCTCGAAGCTCCTCGGTCAGCCGATGATGATCGAGCAGCTTCAGATAGGCCCACTCCACCTCTGTGCTCCGGTAGTAGCGAGAGCCCCGATAGGCGTAATCGAAGAGCTCCTTCAACGTGACCAGGCTCTGATCGTCGTCACCGCTCAGGGACGCGAGCTGAGCGAGACGAAGAAGTAGGGCGGCCCGTTCTCCGCCGTGAGCGGCGGCAAGCATCCTGCTACGGATCAGCGCCCGCTCCGCCTCCCTGTCCAGGACCACGGAGTGGAGTCGGCGAATCCACTCCACGGCCGGAGGTGAAAGCGATACGCCGCCCTCCCAGGCCAGCTCCAGCAGGGCGAGTTGCAGATCCGGCAGCCGGGCTTGCCCAGCCAGCCCCAGCATGGCGGGCAACAACTCGGGTTCGGCCCGGGCGGCCGACAAGGCAGGAAGCTGATCCAGATCCCGGACAGAACCGTATCGACGGAGAGTCTCACCGAAGGAGCTGGTGAGGAACGACTGCAGTGCTCGACGACCGTTCTCGAAGCGGGCCTTCACCACGTGGTTGGCGCCCGTATCCCGGGCACCGGACTGCAGCTGCTGCCAAAGGTTCAGTGCGGCCTGAAGGGCCGATGACGCTCCGGACCAGCGGGTCAACAACTCCAGGGACTCCGACACCCGAGAGGATGAGACCTCCCGGGTCCGGCTGGCCTCACCTTCGAGTGCCAAGACCTTTGAGGCAGCGCGACTGGCCTCATCTCCCCTGCCCCAGAGAGCATAGAGCCGTGCCGCCGAGAGATGGGAACCCGCATCCCGGCTGCCGAGGGCCAGGAACTTCTGGAGCTCCTGGATCGCGGCTTCGAGATCTCCGCCACGAACCGTGAGACGGGCGGCGGTCTCGATCCAGATCGAGTTTCGGTTGTCCAGGCGGTACAGGTCACGACAGAGACCGGCGGCCTGGGAGTAGCGCTTCAGCTGGATCAAGATCTGCAGAGTCTCTTCCCGGAGATCGATCCGGTGGGGCTCCAGGGTCGAGGCGCGGAGGTGCCGGTCCGCGGCCTCCTCCAGACGCCCCTCCATCACCAGGAGGCGAGCCAGTACGCTCTGCCAGCGCCAGTCCTTGTGGGACTTCTCGGTGGTCTTGCGGTAGAAGGCAAGCAGCCGTTCCACTTGACCCGTGTCGCTGGCCAGTCCATGGGCCTGGCGAAGCAGATCCGGATCGTGGGGTGTGCTGTTGATGATCTCGATCCACTGGTCCAGCGCCTCCGAGGCACGGTCCAGCTTCAAGAGTGAAGAAGCCAGGCCGGATCGAAACCGAAGGATGGCTTGCTTCCTGGCGGCTTGCTGGAGGGAGGACCTGCGGACAGCGTCCATGGCGCTGTCGTAGATCTCCACCAGAGTCTTCGCATCCTTCGACTCCACTGCCATCTCGGCGAGCTGCTGGAAGGCTCGTTCGTCCAGAGGGTTGGCCTTCACGACGGAACGGAGGAGCGCCCGTGCAGATTTCCGGTTTCCCCCATCCAGAAGGGCTCGGGCTCGCCGGATCTGTAGATCGCCCTTCTGTTGAGCTGGCGCGGCGGCTTCGGCCTGTTCGAGGGCTTCGATCCGATCGGAAACGTCCCCCCCTCGCTCTGCCAGGGCGGCGACGTCGAGCCAGGCAATCACGGCTGGACCGGGGGGATCTCCTGCGGCGAGGTCTTCGGATCGCTTCCTGGCGGCGGCAAGCAACACGATCCTGGCCGCCTCGAGGGCCCCGAGACCCTCGTGATGAGCCGCCAGTCGCAGGACGTGAGCCCTGCCGGCGTCGCTGACCTCGACCAGCCTCTTCAGGACCCTCTCGGAACCCGAGGAGGTCCCGGTTGCCTGAAAATAAGATGCCATCTGCTCCAGCAGCAACGGGTCGGAGCTCCGCTCCGCGGTCTCGAGGAAGAGCCGGGTTTTACCCTCCTGGTCCGACATCATGTCGAGCCACTCGGCGAAGGCCAGAACGACTCGAGAATCGGCCGGGCGGTCCTCGATCTCCTTCCGGAATCGAGCTCGGATCGTGGAGGCGATCTTCGGTCTCTTGCCCAGGCGGAAGAGCCTGTCCCGGGCTGTGGGATGGTAGAGGTCAACGCGCCAGAGCAGGCGGACGTATTCAGCGACGGCGGCTTCGATGTCACCAGCGGACTCATGAACAGCAGCGAGGGGGACACCGTGGAGGTCCGGATCCCCCACGATGGTCCGGGCCTTCGACAGAAGGGCCGCTGCCCTGGGGAAATCGAAGTAATCCCAGAACACCGTTGCAGCCTGCAGGTAGCGATCCGGGTCGCCGGGCCTGAGTTCGACGACCCTGTTCCAGGCCTTGACGGCTCCCTCAGGGTCGCCGGACTCGATGCGCAGCTCTCCAAGGAGGACCCACATCTCAGGTTCATCGGGAAGACGCTCGAGCCAGGCCTCGACTTCCGACGCCGCCTCCCCCAGGCGTCGGAATGATCGCAGCAGATCAATGACACGGCGGGCCAGCCAGCTGTCGGAAGGATAGAGCCGAAGCAGCTTCTGATACTCCGGCAAGGCTTCCTCGAAACGGCACTCCCAGGACTGGGAATCGGCCAGGAGACGCCGGTACGGCGAACCACCGGGTCCTCCCGCCCGGGACCGGGCTGTCCTGACAGCTTCATCGAGCCGCCCGGTTCTGGTCAGCTCCTGAACGTACTGCCGGGCCAGATCCGGATCCCGCATGAAGTAGCGAGCCAGCAGCCGCAGCCGGTCCTCATCCTGGTCCATCGATCGGTAGAAGTTCGCCAAGCGGCGGACGAAGAACAGCCTGTGGGGGTGGCTCGCGAGCGCGTCCTTGTGCAGAGCCAGGAACAGGGCTTGCTGGGCCGAGTTCTCGGAATGGGAAGGAACGAACTCTCGCAGGAACTCCTCCAGGTCCGAGCCCCGGAAAACCTTCAGCGCGTCCTGAAGCAACTTGTCAAAGGCTTGCTTCTTCTCGTTTCTGAGGTACCAGCGGGCCAGCCGGTGATACCAGCTCGAATCCTTGAAGTTTCTGATGGCCCGTTCGTAGACGCGGAGTTCGGGTTCCACGAGCTGGAAGCCCGACAGGTAGGAGAGGAATCGTTCGTATCGTTCGGCACGATCCGGGTGGCGCTCCAGCTCGGTCCAATAGAGTTCCAGGACCCGGGCGTGGTCGCCGCTCTCGCCCAGGCTGGCTGCATACAGGTCGAACACGTGCTGGCGTCGCTGCTCGGCAGCCTCAGGATCTCCCGGGGTCTGCTGAAGCAGGTCCTGGTAGATCTGCCGCTCTTGGACCCGCTGGCCTGCTTGCCGGAGAGCCGCGGCCTGACGCAGCCGGAGGCCGAAGGCATGCTCGGCATCGAGTCCGAGAACATCGATTCGCTCCTGGATAAACCTGGCGACCTGGGATGGGCTGCCTCCGTCGAGGAGCCGATCCATGGCACGGAGGAAGAGCTCCTCCGCTCTCGGAGATCGGGGGAACTGGCGGGTGAACTCCTGAGCCAAGCGGAACGACAGGCCTCGCCCGGACCAGCTGCGAGTCATCCCATTGATGCGACTGAATCGCCCCGCCGGGTCCGTTGAGTTGAATGCCAGAGAAAGGAGCCCACTAACGAACCCGGGATCCGGATCGAAGCGGCCGGGCCGGACCAGGGCTGCCGCCGGGCCATCCAGTAAAACCGGCAGCGCCGAGGGTGACCTGTCCAGTACCCAGGCCAGCCGGTAGAGAACTCCTTCCCGGGCCGGGGACGAATCGGGAGCCGTGAGATAGGCGCTGAAGTAGGACCGAGCCGCTTCGGGCCACATACCTAACCGCTGAAACAGCTGTCCCATCCTGTCAGCCCCCAGGCCGCGCCGGACCGGTTCCGGAAGGCCGTGTAACACCTTGGCTGCGTCGTGGCTGCGATTTTCCTCCGCCAGAATCCAGACCAGGAGGACGGCCTCGCGAGCCGTCAACTTCGACGCCCGCCGCTTACTCTCCAGTTTCCTGCGAGTCGTCACGAGCTGTCGCCGATTCCGGAGCAGGGCCAGCAGGTCCTGCAGTATCTCCTGGGGAATCACTGGCGGCGGAAGGACAGCATCCTCGTAGGCCTTCAGGGCCTGGTCCTGCAGACCCTGCCTCTCCAGAATCCTCCGCCGGAACCGGAGCCACTGCCGGCCCTCTTCGGGAAAGTCCGCCCCCGCCCGGTCCAGAGCCTTCAGGGCGTCTGCCCCTTCGCCGGTGGTGACCAGTCTCTTCAGCAGTGCCAACCTCACCTGATGATCCGCCGGGAACAGCCGCACCCGCTGACGCAGGATCTCCAGGGAATCGAACTGGGGCAGCTGATAGGTCTCGATGAGGGATAGGATTCTGTCGAAAAGCTCGGCCTGCTCCTCTTGAGACACCCGAGGAATCATGCTCCTCAGGAGCAGCACTTCCTCAGGTATCCGGTGCCGTCGATGCTGGAAACTGGCCAGATCCTTCGTCGCCTCCAGCTGCTCCTTTGTGGCGGCGGCGGCGCCGGGCGTCTCGGGTCCGATCCGCTGCTTCAGGAGCTTCAGGGCATCGGTGAATCGGCCAGCCTCTTCCAAGGCCTTGGCGAGCTTCAGGCTGGCGACAGGGTCACCGGGGTTGGTGTTCAGGTGGGCCTGAAGTCTGCCGATCTGAACCTCCAGCGTGACCGGGACATAGGTCTGCCCTCCAAAGAGCTCCTGCAGTTCCCAGCGGCTCCCGGTATCCGGCTGCGACAGCTCCCGGGCACTAGCGGTGCCACTGACGGCCAGGCACGCCAGGACGGCGAGAAGGGCTCGCAGGAATGGGGGTAGGTGGCTCATGGATGAAGAACGATCAATTCGGCCTGGGCAAAGGAGACGTTGTGGGCGAAGTCCTCGGCCATGACCTGAAGGGTGTGACTGCCGGCCTGGTAATCAGGCGGAAGGAAGACCCGGGCCACGCAGGCCTTCGCCTCCGGGTCCCAGACCACCGGAACTGGCGGCAGGCCGGGCAGCTGAGCCCGAATCCGGCGGGTATCCTGATCCGCCAGGACCCGGAGCAGGAAGCTCGAGCCCGGGGCAGGACTCCCGGGAGGAAGTTGGACCTGAATTTCCGGCGCCTTGCCATCGATGACAAAGGACTTCTGTTCCAGGAACTTCCGCCCCTCCCGGTCCGTCAGGACCAAGGTCGCCTCGTAAGTCCCATCGGGGAGATCTCGGGGAACGAGGAAGCGGGTCTCCCAGATGTCCTCGTCCTTCAGATAGGTCAACTGCTTCACTTCGCCGAAGGGAAGGATGGCAACAACGGCGGCGATGGCGTCCGAGGTTCGCACTCGAATCAAAGGATCGCCGGGTTTGATGATCCGCGGCCGGAGCAGGGCCCTGGGGGCCGCCAGGAAACTGGTGTAGGGCGTGACGAATGTGAACCGCTTCGCCAGGGAGATGATCTCCGTCACCCAGCCATCGTTCTCCCCCTCCCTCTCGATCCTCTGCAGCAGGTAATCGACCCGTTCCTTGGCCCAGATCCTGGGCAGATGATCCGATCCGGCTCGCCTGGCAGGCAAGGAGAGCTCGAAGCGCCGCTCCGAGGCACCTTCGGGACCCGTAAAGCTGAGGAGGCACGAGGCCGACTCCAGAGGCCCTTTGTAGCGGCCGGCGAAGCGGAGGGAGGACTGGTCGTGGGCGATGACGGAACCGGAAGGGTAGAGGGCCTCGAAGTTCTCCGGCGGGTCGAATTGGAAGGAGACGCCGGTCAGGGTGGGCTGTCTCATCCGCTCCAGGAATTGCTCCAGGGGCTGGGCCACGTCCTGGGTCTCGGAGGCCCAGGTGAACTGTCCTCGAGACTCGCTGGCCAGGCGGTGGAGCAGGACCTGATTGGAGTCGCTGCCGACGCCGAATGCCATGACGCGGGCGAGGAGCTTCCGGTTGGCCTCGTGAAAGCCCTCCACCAGTTCGTCCTGAGCCAGAGGCGAGGAGGTCGGCCTCCCATCACCGATGATCATGAGAATTCGCTCCATGGTCTCCGGCGCCGCCTCGAGGGGGCTCAGGCCCCGTTGCAGAGCCAGAAGCAGATCGGTTCCACCGGCCAGGGAGCCGGAGCGGATCCAATCGATGGCCCGGGCACGGGTCTGTCCGTCGGCGGCTTGGAGTTCCCCCGGAAATGGAGCCACCCGATCATTGAACAGGGCCAGACTGAAACGGTCGTCCTCACCCAAGCGATCCAGGACTCCCGTCAGGACCCGAACCGCGTGATCCAGCTTGTCCCAGCGCATCGAGAGAGAGGCGTCGAAGAGGATCGAGACCGCCAGGGGCGGCCGGTTTGCTTGCTTGCCCGGACCATCGCGACGCAGATCGAATGTGACATCACAGAGGAAGTATCCCCTGTTGTCGCTGTGGGTGGCCCCCTTGCCGAAGGGCGAGAGGTCTCGACGAGCGCGATCCGGGTCGCGGTGGAACAGGAATCCAGCCCGGGTGCCCGTGGCCGGAACTCGCGCCCGGAGCAGAGCGTCGCCGGTGAAGACATAGTCCTCAGCGTCGAAGGAACCGGTGAACAGCCGAGGCCCGCTCTCATGGGCCTTGGCACCCAGCGCTCCCACGTCGGCGTGAAAGTCCAGGAGATCCACGGGCGATTCCACCCGGTACCGGAGACTGAACCGCCCCGCC
>JAJFLN010000304.1 GCA_021772705.1 Candidatus Cloacimonadota bacterium
TGACGAGCGGGACGCGATTCGTGACGGACAGCAACGGGGTGGTGGCGTTTCGGGAGCCCGGTCTTCTGGGGCAGGAGGTCTACTTCCACGTCGAGAGTCACGGCTACAGTTTCCCCGCCGATTGGACCGGCTTTCGGGGAAAGAGGCTGAAGACCGAGGCCGGCGGATCGGCGGTGATCGAGATTCGACGGTTGAACATTGCTGAGCGTCTGTACCGGATGACCGGCGAGGGCATCTACCGGGACACGCTGCTGACCGGGGGGGATTCGCCCCTTGGCGGGGGGCCTCCAGCTGGTCTGGTCACGGGGCTGGACTCCACCCAGGTCACGCCTTACCGAGGGAAGCTGTTCTGGATCTGGGGCGATACGAATCACCTGGGAGCTGGCCTGGGCAATCTGGCTGCATCGGGAGCTACGTCGCTGTGGCCAGATGACGGCGGAATGGACCCGGCTGTGGGCGTGAGGTTCAGCTACTTCGTCGACGCCCGAGGAAGGGCCCGGGCCATGTGCCCGCCGAAGGAGCCCGGCCTCGTCTGGCTCGACGCGCTGCTGACGCAGGAGGACGAATCTGGCAGGCAGCAGATGCTGGTGCGCTATAGCCGAAGGAAGGAACTGGCGACAGTTCTGGAATCCGGTTTCGCTGTCTTTGATCCCGGGGAGGGTCTGTTCCGGCCGGTAGGGCAGTTCGAGACTCCGCCGCCATTCCTCCATCAGGGCTATGCCTGCGCTCAGCCGTTTCGGGTCGAGGTGGAGGGCAGGGAATACTTCTATTTCGCATCGCCCTATCCCGTTGTCAGGGTCCCGGCGAGCTGGGAGGACTTGCTGAATCCGGAAGCCTACGAGAGCTTCGGCTGCTATCCCGAGGGGCAGCGTTACGAGGGAGGGAAGACGAGTGTCGAAAGAGACCCCTTGGATCGAGTGCGGTATGGATGGCGGCGGGACACGGCGCCGACGGGCACGGTGGAGCTGAGGGAGGCCCGTGCCGCGGGAGTCATAAAGCCGGAGGAGATGGCCTTCAGAGTCCTGGACGTCCTGACCGGGGAGCCCGTGGAGCTGCAGGCTGGTTCGGTTTACTGGAACGAGTATCGGCAGCGTTGGATCATGATCGCCGTCCAGGGCGGGGGGACATCATTCCTGGGTGAGATCTGGTTCCTCGAGGCTGACGCGCCTACTGGCCCCTGGGCCTACGCCCGGAAGATCGCGACCCACGATCGGTACAGCTTCTACAACCCCAGGCAGCATCCCTGGTTCGATGGGGAAGGGGGGCGTTACGTCCACTTCGAAGGGACCTTCTCCCATACCTTCTCGGGGCGGCAGCAGAAGACGCCCAGATACGACTACAACCCCATGCTTTACCGGATCGATCTGGCCGACCCCCGGATTTCCCTGCCAGTTCCTGTCTATCGGGTTTCGCGGTCCGATGGCGGACATCGCTATCTACTGCGTGAGGGTGTGGTGGCGGAAAATGGATGGGACAGGATTCTTGATATCCCGTTCTTCGGGTTGCCTCCTGGAAGTCCCTTGGAGGGGGCCGTGGCGATCCACGGCGTGAGTGTGAAGGGGGAGCAACGGCTGGTGGTGGAACGTTCCGGAGAGGCTGTCGCCGGTGCTCCGAACCCGATCTGTCTGGCCGCTCCCGTGGAGGGGGCCGCAGGACCTTTCGCCACCGCAGTGCCGGCTCGATTCGATGCCACAGGGGGTCTGAGGTTGATGCCGGAGACGACGACTGCCGGGGCCCCCGGAGCCGGCCCGGCCCTGGCTCGCCTCTGGCCCACGCCGACTCAGGTGCTGCCCGCTGATGGTCCGGCGCGACCGCTTCCCTGGAGCCGGTAAGTATCCGCTTCGAATTCCTCTGGGATCGTGACGAGGCAGCCAGCGCCTGTCATGCGTTTCGTGAGCGGAGTCACGGTACCGAGAGAGCGCTCATCTTAAGGTGGGTCTCCTGTCGATTTCCATGATCAGACAAACGTGCCCCAAAGTGATTTCAAGAGTTGATTTTGAGAATCATTATCAATTACGATTGGTCTGGCTGGAGGATCGAATGGACTTCACCCGGTTGGACTGCTACCTGGAGGTCGCAGTGACGCTGACGAACAGAACCGCAATCCTGAAAATGAGCCTGGCCTGTTTCATCCTGGGCCTGACAGCCCTTCCGGCCGGAGCGTCGACAGTTGACCAGCGCGTGTCGGAGCTGGAACGGCAGTTGAGCGACCTGCAGACCGAGCGTGCCGAAGGGCAGCGGCGGCAGAGCATTTTGACGGAGGAGATCCGGAAGCTGAAGGAAGCTCGCGAGCTGCCGGAAAAGCAGGAGCTGGTCAGCGCCTACGGGCTGGGTCCGGCGGCCTCGAAGGTGTATGGCGTCGAACAGGGCCTCTCCATCGGTGGATACGGTCAGGCATGGTACTCGGGACTGGTGGATGATAAGGCCGGCGGTGTGGACAACTTCGATTTCAAGCGGTTGGTTCTCTACACGGGCTACAAGTTCAATGACCGCTTGCTGTTCAACTCGGAGATCGAGTTCGAGCATGCCAACTCGGACACAGGCTCCGTTTCCGTCGAGCTGGCGACTCTGGACTTCCTCTATGACTCTCTCGTGAACTTCCGGGCCGGCATGCTGCTGGTTCCCATGGGGTTCCTGAACGAGATTCACGAGCCCCTCTTCTACCACGGGAACGAACGGCCCGAGATCGAGCGCAACATCATTCCCTCCACTTGGCGCGAGAATGGTGCCGGGATATTCGGCAACCTGAACGACGACTGGGAATACCGGGCCTACGTGGTCAGCAGCCTCCGAGGATCCCGGTTCTCGGGCAGCGACCTCCGAGGGGGGCGGCAGAAGGGTTCACGGTCTCGCGCCGAGGACTACTCCCTGGTGTTCCGCAGCGATTACCAGATAACCCCGGCGGTCCGCTTCGGCGGCTCGGTCTACTCTGGAGATCAGGGACAGGGCGAGGCGCTCACCACCAGCGCCGCTGGCGCCATGGCCTCCCCCAGCATTCACACCACTGTCTGGGAGGCCCACGCCGAGTACAGGAAGGGCGGCCTGGAGCTCCGGGCACTGGCAGCTGAGGCTGACGTGGACGACGCGGCCGTCCTGAGTGCTGCCCAGGCCGTGGCCGGCAACGGTCCCGTCGGCAGTCAACTCTCGGGGGTTTACGTGGAGGCAGCCTACGATGTGATGCCCCTCATCAATGACGGTTCGAATCAGTACCTGGGACTGTTCGTTCGCCGCGAGGCCTACGACACCTTGAATGAGGTGCCCGCCGGGTTCGCCGACGATCTCTCGAAGGATGTGGAGCTCACCACGGTAGGCATCGATTACAAGCCGGACCCGCAGGTCGTGGTCAAGCTGGACTACAGGAACTTCAGTCTTGGAGCGGGCCAGCGGCCTGACGAGGTCAATCTGGGGGTCGGTTGGGTCTTCTAGGACAGAGATCGTGTCGCCAGGCCCTGCTGGTCATCTGGATGATCGGCTGGTTGGCTCCGTGGGCCCCCGTGGAGGGTCGGGTCTTCTTCGCCCGGGAGACGGCTCTCGCGGAGGCCTTCCCGGCGGGTACAGAAGTGACGGGTAGAGACTTCTTCCTCACCCAGGCACAGAAGAGAGCGATCGAGACCGCCAGCGGCTGTCATCTCGATACGGATCTGATCACCCTCTACGAGGGCAGAAAGCAGGGCGCCGTCGTGGGGTACGCCTACTTCGACAGCCGAACCGTGCGAACCTTGCGACAGACACTTCTGACGGTCATCGCGCCCAGCGGCATGGTTCGCAAGACCTTGATGTGCGCATTTCATGAGCCCCAGGAGTACCTGCCCACGGGCCGATGGTTCGGCCAGCTTCATGGCAAATCGGACCCGGGCCAGGTGCGCGTGGGGAGGGGAGTGGCCGCCGTGGCAGGAGCCACCTTGAGTGCCCGCTCCATCACCGAGAGCGTCAGGATGAGTCTGGCCGTCGTTCGCGTCTGCCTGCTGGAATCGCCGGCAGGAAGCTGATCATGCGATTCGTCGTCACCGGCGAGTGGACCCGGAACCGTCTGCTGATGACGATCGTCTGGCTGTTTCTGCTGTACACGTCGCTCTTCTGGATAACCAACGGACTCCTCTATTTCGAGTCCATGGGGCTCACCTACGACTCCGTGGTGACCCACTATCTGGGCGACGACGCGCAGTTCCGGGCCCCTCGGAGCTATCGGGGGCTCCTGGAGGTCGCCCACTTCCACCTGTTTGCCATGGGAGTCCTCCTCCTCACCCTGACTCACCTGGTCCTATTCGTTCCTCTCGATCCGGCACTGAAGGCACGCCTCATCGTTATCTCCTTTCTCTCGGCGCTCTGCAACGAGGCCTCCGGGTGGCTCGTCCGGTTCGTCAGCCCCCTGTTTGCCTACCTGAAGATCCTCTCCTTCGTGACCCTGCAGATCTCCCTTCTGGTCCTCATCGTTCTGGTTGCCCGGGCCATGTACTCCGGCGCCCCCAGTGCCTATTCCCGCCAGGATGAGGGAGAGGGCGAGCCGGCAGCTCCACGCAAGGCGATCCATTGAAGCCGTCCTCCGTCGTCGCCGTTCTGCTCCTCGGCGTAGCCGCCGCCGTCCACGCCGGGAGCCCACCGGAAGCCTATGACAGCAGGCCCTCCATGGGCACCCTGATCGAGATGACCGTCTCGGCCAGGCGAATGACACAGGCTAGACTCCTGCTCGAAGCTGGGTTCCGGGAGGCAAGCCGCCTGGACCGGGTCATGAGCAACTGGCGAGATGACACGGATCTGTCCCGGTTCAACCTCCGGG
>JAJFLN010000305.1 GCA_021772705.1 Candidatus Cloacimonadota bacterium
ACTGTGCAAGACTTTCACTCGCTACACCTCGGCGGTCTCCCGCCGCTTTCGGGACACACGACTGGACCCGAATTCGTGAGGTATCTGTGTTGCCTGGCAGCCGGCGGTGAATTCGGGTCCAGTCGTGTGTCCCCGGATCCCCCGTTGAGTCAAACGGCGCTCGTCGTCTAGGCTGAAGGCGATCATGGCCAGGCTGTTCCTAATCAACGGACGCGTACTGACCCGGGCATCCGGCGATCAGGAGGCCTGGGGTGTCGAGATGGAGGGGGGCCGGATTCAGCGACTGCTGAGCAGTCGGCAGGATGTGGAGCGACGGCAGGGAGATCGAGTCGTCGACCTCGAGGGCGATGTGTTGATGCCCTCCTTCGGCGACGCCCACATGCACCTCAGGAGCTGGGCCGAAAGGGACGCAAGGCTGGACCTGTCCCGGGCCGGCAGCCTGGACGAAGTCCTTCAGCTTGTCGAAGCCGAGGCTGCCGGCCTGGGCGACGGTGAGTGGCTGCTTGGGGCCTGCTGGAACCGGAGCCGGACCGCGCCGGATCGATGGCCTGACAGGCAGCTGCTGGACCGGTTTACTGCCGATCGTCCTGCCCTGCTCTCGACCCACGACCTGCATGGCTGCTGGGTGAACAGCCGCGGCCTGGCGGAGCTGGGATTGGGGGGAGATCTGACGAATCGTCTGGAGGGTCTGCCCAGGGGTGTGATGACGCTCGAGCGGGGCAAGTCACTGGTGGCAACGGGGATTCTTCGGGAGGCGGCGGCGTTCCAGGTGGAACGGCAAGTACCCCCGCCGGATCGGCGGCGGCTGGCCCGGGCCCTCCGTCGGAAGTTCCGCGCCCTGTACCGCCTGGGGATCACATCGGTGACAGACTTCGACGGCCTGGAGGCCTTGGAAGACTATGTGGCCCTGGAAGAGCCGCTCCGAGTTCTGGGTTCCACGCTGCATGAGCAGCTCGACGATGCCCGCAGAGCCAGCCTTGGCCGAGGCTCCCAGCTTGGCGAGCGAGTCCGCATGGGTCACCTGAAGCTCTTCCTCGATGGCAGCCTCGGCTCCCGCAGTGCATGGCTCCAGGACTGTTATGAGGGCTCCCAGGAAGATCGTGGCATGGGCATCTATAGCTGGGAGGAGCTGCGAGACGTGACGGCGAGGGCCCTGGAGATGCAGCTCGATCTGGCCCTCCACGCCATCGGCGACAGGGCCAACAGACAGGCCCTGGACCTGTTCGAGTCCTGGCGGTCGAAGTTCCCCACAGCCCGGTTTCGGATCGAACATGCCCAGCTGCTGCGCGAGGCGGACCTGGACCGGTTTGACCGCCTGAACGTAGTGGCCTCTGTTCAGCCGGCCCACTTGCTTGATGATGTGGAAGGCGGGGACCGGGAATGGGGGACCCGCTGCCAGCTGGCATTTCCTCTGGCGTCGCTTCACCGGCGAGGCTGCCGGCTGGCCTTCGGCAGCGACGTACCGGTGGGACCGGTCGATCCGAGACAGGCCCTTTCCTCGGCCCTGAGGCGGCAGAACCGGGAAGGCAAACCCAGGGGCGGCTGGTTCCCCGGGGAGAAACTGGAGGCTGGCGCAGCACTGGAGGCAGTCACAGAGGGCGCCCATGGCGCCAATGGTCTGGAGGGCGATGCGGGACGGCTGGTCCCGGGCTGGAATGGGGATCTGGTAGCCCTGACCGGCCTGCCCTGCTCGGAGAACCCGTTGGACATCCGAGTTCGAGCCACCTGGATCGCCGGCGAGGCCGTTCACGGCCCTCGGAACTGGCGTTAAGGGGCCGCGCAAGAACAAATGCACAGAAGTCGCGCCCAGATTTGGGTCAGATTCGGCTGGTTCGAGCGAAAGGGACCGGAGGCGTAGTGTACGTCGGGATTCCGCGATTGAGGAGCGGCCGAAGATGGCCTGAAGATGGGATGCAAAACCGCGTAGTTATTCTTACGCGGATACTAAGAACCCGCCAACGGCGAGGGAACGCCACTGGCGGGATTCAAGGGGGAAAAAATAAGGGCCTCGCGTAGGATAACCAGTGCAAGGGGGGGCGGAGCACTAGCCGTTTCGCAAAGCCCTTTAGTTCGAAAATATCGAACCTGGGTAGAAGTTTAAGGGAGGGCCCAACCATCGGATAGTAGGGGGGTTGACTATCGTCAAGCAGGCCCTCCACATTGAATCTCGAACTTGATGCCACTTAACGAGCAAGGCTGGTGCCAACTTGATCGCCCCAGGAACAGATCCCCCCAGAATCCCGTCTACAAGGTCGCTCTCCCTATTTCGAAGGCAGGATCTGCTCTGGTACGGCGAAACATGAACGGGATGTTATTGTCCCACAAATAGCTTTAACTGACCTCCACGACACTGTCAATCCTGAGCACCACAAATAGATCACGGGTTTATCACACCCCTATCGATGGGTCTAGGGCATTCATGTCCCACCCTGGTTCCCATCCCAACGTAGGGGCCGCGCAAGAATAACTACGCAGTCTCGCATCCCATCTTCAGGCCATCTTCGGCCGCTCCTCAATCGCGGAATCCTCGACGTAGCCCACTACGGCCTCCGGTCCCGCTCAGTCGAACCAACCGAATCTGACCCAAATCTGGGCGCGACTTCCGCGCATTTATTCCTGCGCGGCCCCTTACACTGGAGTTCCCTCCATGGTGGATACTCCAAAGCTCCGCCCCAGACCATGATGAGGTCATTCCCTGTCTCCCTGACTGAACTGCCGAGACGAGCGCTTTTGGCGAAGCCTGGTAGAATGGATGGCAATCAAGATGATCACCTTTTTCTCACCCCAAAGCTTCTCTCGCCGGATACCTCTCTTCCCCCTCCCCAATGCCGTTCTCTTTCCCGGCATCGGGATTCCGCTGCACATTTTTGAGCCCCGATACCGGGCGATGATGGACTGCGCTCTCGGCGGAGAGCGGCTCTTGGGCATGGTCTTGCTCAAGGACGGCTGGGAGGACGAGTACCAGGGGACTCCCCCGATCCATCAGATCGGATGTCTCGGCGAGATCGACAACGAGGTGCGGCTGCCTGACGGCCGGTGGAACTTCCTGCTCCGAGGGGTATCACGCTTCAGGATCGACTCGGAGCTGCAAGAGGATCAGCCCTTCCGGCAGGCCCAGGTCGCACTGCTGGATGAACCCACGGAGAACGACCCTGACGAAAGGACCTCCACCCTGAGCAGCCAGCTCCTGATGTCTGTCTGGCGGCACCTGGGAGAGTCCGATGAGGCCCGAAACCTGCTCGGCCAGGTCTACTCCGACAACGTTCCCCTGGCCACGCTGGCAGACAGGCTGGCTGCTGTCCTCACCCTTCCGACGGACTCCAAGCAGCAGGTACTCGAGGCTCGCCACGCGCAAGACCGGGCCGAGATCATCCTGGGGGCGCTGGCTGCGGCGTTCCCGGGGACCTCGGAAGTTCAGCCCCAATCTTCAGGGGTTCACTAAGAAGAGAGACCTGCCCGGATCAGGAGTGCCGATTGCTTCAGGGCAACGTCTCCAGCAGACGATCCACTTCGCCGGGAGAGTTGTAGAAGTGCGGTGAAACCCGGACGCCACCGTCTCTCTCGATGGCGACGATGTCTCGCCGTCTCAGGGCCCGGCAGAGCGTCCGGGCATCGTGGGTCTCGTGACGCAGCAGGACAATTCCCGAGCGTTCCGCCGCTCCTCGGGGAGACGCCACCTGGTATCCTCGCTGCTCCAACCCGGTCATGACCCGATCTCCCAGGCCCAGCACATGGGACTCAATCCGCTCCGGACCGACCTCGAAGATCAGATCCAGGGCCGCGTCGAGGCCGTGGATGGCGGCGATGTTCGGGTTGCCCTCCTCGAACCGGCCGGTCTCGGGCCGAAGCCGCAGATGGTGACTCATTCGCAGCGGGTCCGTCATGGAAAGCCACCCCCACCGAGTGGGCCGCAGCTCATGGAGCAGCTCGGAGGGACAGTGAAGATAACCGACGCCTGTGGGACAGAGCAGCCACTTGTGACATCCCCCGGCAACCATCGTCCTGCGAGCCAGCTTCTTCAGGTCCAGCTTCAGGGCCCCCACTCCCTGTACGGCGTCGATGATCAACCAGCAGCCGGCGCCGTCGCAGAGCTGGGAGATGGCCTCCAGATCACATCGAAATCCGCTGGAATACTGGACCCAGCTGATCGAGACAGCCCGGGTCCGGGAGTCCATCTGCTCAGCAAGGGCCTCCGGGGTCACTCGCCCCTCCGAGCTGGAGGCGAACCTCAGCTCCACTCCGTCCCTCTCCCCCATCAGCTGCCAGGGATGCACGTTGGCCGGGAACTCCATGTCGTTCAGGACCACGTTGTCTCCCGGGCTCCAGGGGAGGGAGTCCGCCAGGGTCAGCAACCCGTCGGAGGTGTTCTTCGAATAGGCGATATCCTCTGAACGGGAACCGATCAGGTCGGCCAGCCGTCCTTTGCACCGCTCCATTACCTGAAACCAGCGATCGAAGTCGAGACAGCCCTCCTGGGCCTCCGACATCAGGAACCGCTGAATGGCCTCCACCACCGGCAGGGGCCGCGGTGAGATGGCGGCGTTGATGAAGTAGGCGTGCTTGCGAGTCACGGGAAACAGCTGGCGGATCCGGGAGAGCTCCTCCTGCTCCAGAAGTTCGAAGCTCACGGACTCCGTGCTCCGGCGCCGCTCAGGACAGGGGCGGGGACAGCGGCTGCCGGCGTCAGTGAAGCGAAGGACAGCCAGAGCAGGATGAATCCGAGGACAAGGACCGTGAGATCCACGACCATGATCATGCCGTGGAGCTTGCCGAACCGGGCCTTCAGAGAGCGAAGTTCCTCGGAATCAGCCGCGGCGGCCTCGCCGGCAGCCGCTTCGACACGGCGCAGTTCGAGCCGAAGCTCGGTGGCCTGGGAGCCCATGACCTGACCGGCCAGGAACAGCAGGGCCAACATCCCGGCGACCAGTCCCAGTCTGAGGGTGGTCCGCTCCGGCAACAGGGCCAGAGTGGCCAGGGCCAGGAAACCGCATCCGTAGGCCAGGCCGTAGAACCTGGGGAAGATTGCGTTCATGGCATCTCCCGCAGCCTGCCGAGGCAGGGCCTTGAAGATCCCGGGAGCCATGACGAAGAGGAAGACCATGCTGCCGATCCAGATGCCGATGCTGGTGAGGTGGAGAAATCGAATGAAGGTCATGCCTCGATGGTAGCTGACGGCTCCACCCAGTCTCGACTCCTTTCCCCTCCCTTCAGGATTTCCTGCCGGCAGTGACCCGGTTTCGAGTCGAGACACGCAGGGATGCCGGATCTGCCGAACCCTCCATAAGGAACACCAGGCCGGCCTGATCGTGGTAATTGTCCTGGCCCTTTCCTGAGGACGAGGGGCGAATGCCGTCCCTGTACTCCGCCAGTATCCGGCGTCCATCGGCCCTTGGACCCGGATGAACAGGTCAAGCTTTCGTATGTCATTCAAGTGTTCATAAGCACTCTCAGTCGCACCAGTCCAACTGGGGGTTTGGGGGAGCTGGCTCCCCCAACGGGGTGTGGGGCTGAGCCCCACTACAACAAAATCCGTATTATCTCAGGGGTATTGCCCTTAAGCCGAAATCTCTGTGCTCTCTGTGGCCACCGTGATCTCCGTGATCCCCAATGAAGGCTTCCCCCCCTGAATGCCATACCCCTGACCGGGGCGGGTGCTGTTCACCCCGGGGGTCCCCTCCTCCGTCCGCCCCACTATGCAGGCCCGCAACAATAGTGGGGCGAACGGATCCGGAATAGGCCAGGGGACCCCCTA
>JAJFLN010000306.1 GCA_021772705.1 Candidatus Cloacimonadota bacterium
GTTGAAGTCGACGTTGCAGAGCGGAATGTCGCCGTTGGCGAAGATGACCATCAAGGACCAGAGAGCGACACAGGGCAGGCCAAGTTCGTAGGTGGGGGAGACGGCCTCGAAGCCCTTGAGCTGTCCACCCCAGTTGTGGAGGTCCTTGTAGTTCAGGCGATCGTGGGTTGCCAGTTTGGGCCGCCAGAACCGCTCGTACTCGGGCCACTCGTCCAGATTCTCCTTCTGCCGGATCATCCGGACCCAGACCTGAGTCTCGGGACGAATCCGGTTTCTGAGTTCGACGAACCGTAGCGCATTCTCCAGGACCTGATTAAACTTCAGCTTCACTCGGAGGCTCTCGAACACGTCGGCGCGCATGCTGTCGATGGAGAGCAAGACCTGGTCGATCCCCGCTTCCAGGATCTCCGTGGACCGTCGCTCATCCAGGAGGCTGACGTTGGTGCTGATCGCCACCAGGTCCAGGCCATCGTCCTTGAGTCTGCGAATCCGGGCGGGCAACTTCTTGTCCAGCAGGGGCTCGCCATCACGATACAGCGATACCCGCTTCACCTTGGCTCGATTGTCGGCCAGCTGGGAGGCTATCCGATCGAAGACATCATCGGCCATCACGGGGGTGTCTCGCTCCCATTCCTCGATGGTGCAAAACGGGCACCGGGCATTGCATGCGTTGATCGTCTCGATCTCGAAGTATCTGGGGAAGTCCACCAGGTCGTCGTATTTCAGGCTCCGGTCGATACGACGGACCAGATACTCACGGGACTTTGAATCTTCCAACTTCATCTTCCAACTCCCTGGGAATGGGCCGCATCGGATACGCCTGTACTTGCGGCTGGAACGGGTTCGAGACACGACGATAGCAGCGTGTCCCAGCGAGGATCGAGACCGGGAATCTCTCCGTCGAGAAAGGCGGAGAAGGAGAACTCCCGGTCCCTCTCACGCCAGAACTGGGATGTCCGAAAGAGCTCGACGGCTCGCTCCCGCAACAGCGCACGTCCAGATCCCGAATCGTCGGCGATCCGGCTCGTCAGGTAGTGAAGGACGCAGAGCATGGACGGATTGTCCGGAAAGGCCTGGACCAGGCCGCGCAGCCAGCGTATCCCGTTTCGGACTCTCTCCTCCTGGCCACTCGTCAGCGCAGGAAGGCGGAGAAAGTTGGTCACATAGTTGAAGCTGAACCAGATCTCCACGGCTTGACGTCGAGACGGGGAGGCATCACGTGCTACTTCGATTACGTCCCAGCCTTCGGCAATCTCGGCTCCCGTGCCGACGCTCCAGATGTGGCGATTCCTGGCAGGCGTGTACTCGGCGCGCTGCCCTTCCTCGCCGGCGGAGATCGCCTCGACCTGTGCATCGAGTCCGCCGAAGGCGTGATAGAGATCGGTGTTCTTGAGAGGCTGATAGGTGAAGTACTTTGTCCAGTCGAGACGGGACCTGATTGCCACCTGGAACGAATCCAGCATCTCCTGGAACGTCTCTTCCGGGAAGCCGAGGATGAAGTGGACCCCCGAGAACATGCGGGGGAAATTCTCCATGGTCCGACTGAACTTGAAGAATTGCTCCAGCCTTGTCGGCTTCTTGATCCGGTGTAGAACTCTTTCGTTGCCGCTCTCCAGGCCGACGGTGAAACCGATGCAGTGGCTCCGATCCATGGCCTCCAGGATTTGCGGCGTCACTGCCGAAGCGATCAGGCCGTTGTTCGCTGCCCACGTGATGTCGGGTAGCCGCTCACTGATTTCGCCGAAGAGAGCGATCGCGTCATCAGGGTCCCAGAGCAGGTCGTCGTCGAGCCAGTCGAAGTGGCGGATTCCGTGGCGATCCCGCAGGTGCTTCATCTCATCCACCACGCCGTGCCGGTCTCGAACTCGAACGGCCTTGCCGTTGAAGTTACGGACTGCACAGAAGGTGCAACGAGCCCGGCAGCCTCTTCGAGACAGCATCGTCGCAAATGGAATCTCGACTCCCCGCAATCGAGAGAATGAATTGAGAGATCCAATCGAATGGTAGTCCGCTATGGGGATCTTTTCGTATTGCCGGCGGATGTCGATCTCGACGGCCCCGCCGGTCCCGGCAGTCGTACGCAGAATCGGCCCACCTGCGGGATCACGGAAGCAAAGATTCCGGGGGAGATCCCCGCCGGTGCGGCGATACTCGATCAGGTCCTCGATCGGCCCCTCGCCCTCGTTGAGGACGACTAGATCGACCAGATTTGTATCCAGTAGTTGCTCCGGATCCGCAGTGGCCGCCACTCCCCCGGCGACGATGACTGCGCCGGCCGCGACGGAACGGATATGCTTGCAGACGTCCTGAACCAGAACCTGGGTGGCATCGAACATGAAGGAGACGCCCACCAGGGGCCGTTCCAATCCCTGCAGCGCCCTCGTGAGGGCCTCGAGGACCACCTCGCGAATCGTCTCTGGGTTCTCTTGGGCCGCCCGGAGCTCCTCGAAATTGAGATCCACGATGCGAGTCTCGATTCCCTGACCGGCGAGGGTCGCCGCCAGATAGAGCAGACCCACGGGCGGATAGGCGAAGTAGCCGCGATTTCGGGCCACGTCCTGCTGCAAATCGGCAAAGGGAACCTGAGGAATCTGGACAAGAATGGCCTCCGAGTCCAGGTCGAATCGACCCAGGATCTCGGTCAGCACGTCGTGGCGTCTGGCGGTCTCCAGGGGCTCGGGATCATTATTTGTGATCGGTGGTTTCATGGGGGGAACTCGAATGGAGAATCTGGGAAGTATATCATGAATCTGGTCTCTCGACGGAGGCCAGCGGGCGCTCAGATCCCCGAAATGGTTGACCGTCTGGCGTTCGTCGGCACTGCAAACTAGGCAACAATCTTGCCAGTACGATGAGCCGCTGGATCGGGCGCCCCTCGGTACAGTTCAGAAGCCGCAGGCCTCTCAACGCGGCAGTACGACCGCGGCTTCCAGGCCCACTTGCGGTCTCCCTGCCCCGGAGAACGCATCATGATGCCCTCGCCGCAGCGAGGTTCTAGATCCAATGCCGGTGAGATAAGACGGATTTTGTTGTCGTAGGGCCCAGCCCCACACCCCGTTGGGGGAGCCAGCTCCCCCAAACCCCCAATGGGACTGGTGCGACTGAGAGTGCTGATGAACACTTGAATGACACACGAAAGCTTGACCAGTCCATCGGGGTCCAGGGGCCAATGGCCCCTGGCGGGAGTTCGAGGACAGAGCCCTCGTTTTCAAACATTCCTTCCACTCATTCATGGGCATTGATTCTAGATCGGCCACACCGTCGGGTCCTGAATATGTCGAAGCATCTTGCGGGCCAGATCGAGTTGCTCGGGACGACGGTCCACGGGACGCTCGGAAGTCCTGGAGTAGAGCCTCCGCCTTGCACCGACGGGCAGGAATTCGTTGAGGAAGATCAGACACCACTTGAGCCCCACGGCCGGATAGATGAGCCTCAACCGTCTCGCAAGATCCGTCTCGCCTCCGAGACGCCGCAGCATGTCCGACACGAATTGCCTGCCCAGTTCAGTGGGGATGGGAACCGCTGGCTGCAGGCACGCATCGGCGATCATCTTGGCTGGATCATCCCGGCCGGAATACTCGAAATCGAGGAACACCCATCCCCCGTCTGGAGTGATCAGGGCATTGTGGAACCCGTGATCTGAGGGGCTGAGGGTCAGCTTCCGAGAGGGCAACGGCCGATCGAATCCGTCCCGGGAGACCAGGTTGCGCTCCACCTCCTGGACAGCCGGCCCCAGCTCGCCAGACAGGAACTCTCGCAGCGACTCACCTGGGCCATCTTCGGCGGCCTCGCAGTGAAGCCGGTCCAGACGTCGATCCAGGATTCGCACATGATCGGCCAGCCGGTGGCATGCCTCAGAGGCAGCGCCCATGGCCTCAGCGCCGGACATCTGACGCAACTCCCACATCTCTATCAGTAACCGTGCCAGTGCTTCAGTGGCTCCCGAATCCAGGTCTTCCGGGGCCGGGCGGCGTCCCTGGACGAAGGTGTAGAACCCGACGTTCCGTTCCAGATCCACAGCCAGGGGCTGCGGGATGCCCCGCACTCCGTTGTCCCAGAGAAAACGGAGCATGCCGGACTCCGTCTGGAGACGACCACGCCGATCTCGTGGATCCTGGAAGTAGGCCTTGGCCAGTACGGGCCCGGAGTCGAGGTCGACCCGATAGACCCGGTTGTTCTTTCCTCCATCGAGTGGCGCCACGGACAGCGCAGTCAGATCGAGACACTCCAGGGTGGACCGAACGACCTGATCGACGCCCACAGAGGCCTCTGTCTCAGAGCGCACCAAGGAACCGGTCCTCGATCTCCCTCCAGCTGCGACAGCGGAGGACATCCTGGGAGTCTCCGTGACGTCCTGAGGGATCGTAGAGCACCCGCCTGACCCGGGGTGGAAAGTCCGGTTCGGCCAGCAACTCGGGCAGATCGTCGATGAAGACATCGGCTCCGACGGACTGGATACGGGAGAGCTTCAGCTCACGCTCGGGCTCGAAAAAGACATCTTGCCGGGACAGACCGTACCGATCTTCGTCGAGCAGTCCCTGCCGATTCAGCCAGCCCCAGGCTGCCTCGTGAAGACTCACCCGCGGCCCCATCGTGGGCAGGCGCGTCTTGTGGCTCACGATGAAGACTCCACAGCCTCGAGACCGGCACTCACGCAGGAAATGGTCCAGCCCCGGAGCCATGGTGGCCTCCAGTATCTTGGTGCCGTAGACAATTCCCTGGAGCTCAATCCACTCCTCCCGGCCTCCGGGCTTGCTCCAGAAGTAGGCCCGGATCGACGGCTTGTCGGCCGGCACTTCGGCGGGCATTCCCATGACCTCCACGGCATACCGGTGGAAGACGGAGTCGTAGAGGATGACCGTGTTGTCGAAGTCGATGC
>JAJFLN010000307.1 GCA_021772705.1 Candidatus Cloacimonadota bacterium
CTCCGGTCCCGCTCGCTCGAACCAGCCGAATCTGACCCAAATCTGGGCGCGACTTCCGCGCATTTATTCCTGCGCGGCCCCTCAGCGCTCGAGCACCCAGACCTGTTCCGGGGACTCTGATGTGAAGGGACTCTTCTCGAAGTCCCCGTAAAGGGCCTCGACGGAGAATCCCGCCCGGGCAGCCAGGTGCTCGAACTCCCAGCGATGGGTCCAGCGCATGTTGAGGGGGATGATGTGGGACTCCTGAACCTGGCCGTTGTCGTCGACCTCGTGATACATCATCTGGTTCCGGATCACCTGCTCGGTCCAGTCCGGTACCGTGGAGGCCCACAGGTGAACCGACCGGTGCGTGACAGGATGCCGGAAGGAACCCTCGTAGAGTGGCTGTCCCTTACGCTGGATGATCCTGTCCATGTCAGCGTTGAACATGTTGAGGGCCAGCCGGCCGCCAGGAAGCAGGTGGTTCCGGCAGTTCTCGAGTGCCTTCAGCTGATCCTCGGGGGTCAACATGTGCTGGAAGACCCGGAAGGGGAGAATGATGAGACGGAACTTCCGCTTCAGGCCGAAGTCCCGTACATCTCCCTGATGCAGCCGGCACTTGAGTCCCTCCACGGCCGCCTTGGACCGAAGGATCTCGAGCATGGGAGCCGACAAGTCAACGCCCCAGATGTCGATGGCCGTTCTCCGGATCGCCAGCAAGACCCGGCCGGTTCCACAGCCGACTTCCAGGACTCTACCTCCGGCCTCCTGGGCCAGCTCGTTGTAGAACCGGACGTCCTGCTTCAGGTCGATCCGATCCTCGTACTGGGAGTCGTAGGTGAGTGGGATGTAGGCGAACTGGCAGTAGATCGAATCCATGACAGAAATCTCCAGGTGTCCGCCCCGTCAGGAGAACCTAACAGGCAATGAGATCCAGAAGACGGAGCCGCCGCTCTCTCGGGACCGCCCCGGACCCGTTCCAATCAGGGTAGGTCGCCCTCCGCAGCCTGTCCACTTCTAATGTGAAGCTCGATCTCTGCCCTGTCAAAGGCAACTTCATGACTGGCGATCTGTCCCGGATGCCTCCCCCAAACCCGAGACAGCCCCGGCCAGACGGGTGACCACGGAGGGATCGCAGGGGACGACGAGTGTCCGGTAGGACCGGAGTGTCACCAGGCCCGCCGGGGCACCGCCGGGCTTCTTGACCTGATCGGCTGGGGTGTAGGCCACGATGGCCTTGGAGCCATATCTATGAGGGCTGTGGTGGGCCGCCAGCTGGGCCGCCTCGATCAGGGTTCCTCTGGGGCAATCGGCGCCGCCGAGCTTGACCACCACGTGGGCTCCGGAGGTCTCGTGTGCGTGGAGCCAGAGATCGCCTCTTCTTGCGACGCGGGTCGAAAGATAGTCATTCTCCTTGGCACTGCGGCCCACCAGAATGCGCTTTCCCTCCGACGACCGGAATTCACGGAACGAGGGTTTCAGCTTCTTCTTCACTTTCTTGCCCTGGGACGATTGTTCGGCGAACCCGGTCAAGCTGAGCTGCTCCGCCAGGGTCCTGATGGGAGCCAGAGCTTCGTCAGCTGGTTTCGCGCCAAGCTCCTCGAGTTCCCGGCGTACCCGGTCCAGGAGAACCAGCTCTTGCTGGCACTCGGTCTGGGCCTTTCGGGCGAAGGGCATCGTACGCCGGAGCCTCCGGGCCCGATTGAAGCATGCCGCCGCATTCTGCGCTATCGAGTGCCCCGGCTTCAGTGGAATCTCCACGGCTGGCGCCTCGGGCTCGAACAGATCTGGAAGGGTGACCGATGAGGAGCGGTCCGTTGCGCAGTGCGGATGGGCTTGCAACAGATGGCCCCATCTCTCGAATCGCTCTGCTTGCGAGGCCCGATCTAGATCTTCCTCGACCCGATCCAGACGCTGCCGGGCTCGGCGGTGCCGCCGGTCGAGACGGGATGTCAGATCGTCGCGAATCCTCTGGAACCGGCTCGCGGCAAGCCCCTGACCGTGAACGGACTCCACCGCTTCGGCGGCGGAGGAGAACAGGGTGGCTCCTTCGGGCAGCGGAGCGGCAGGCATCCAGGGCACCAAGCTGGAGGGTTTGCCGTCCCTGGCTGGCAGGGAGATCACCGCCGGCACTCCCACCGTGATGGACCCTCGCACCACGGCAAGCTGACGCCATGCCTCCGGGGCACCCCCGCTGAGAGCCGACTCCAGCAACAGCCGGCCCAGGCCCTTTCCAGTGTGGATGAATCTCCTCAGGTAGGGACGGGGTGATCCTTCTCCGAGTGCTTCTCCCGTGACGGCTTCGAACTCCTCCGAACCGGAGTCCAGAATCGAGGTGCCTGTCATCGCTGCCGGGTGCCTGTAGATGGCCCCCGACAGTCTCTCTACTTTCTGGAAGTCCCGGCAGGCTCCCAGTATCCGGTCATCTTCGTCGACCAAGTAGATGTTGGGTCGATTGCCGAAGAGCTCGATCACGAGTCGTCGAAGGACTGGCTTACCGTCCCGGCCAGCGGTCAGTACGATCTCCAGCATCCGTTCGAGACCGGGCTGGGAGACGGCGCGAATGCGGGCGCTGGAGAGCTGCTTTCGAAGCAGGCCGCAGAATGCAGGAGGACTGAACGGGTTCGGAGGCTTCCTGTGGGTGAGGGTCACGTGTCCCTGGATTCGATCGATGCAGATCGCCAGATGCCGTCCCTCCGGAGCTGGATGGAGCCGCAGCAGAAGCATCTCCGGCTCGGGCTGATGAATCTTCTCGACCCGGAGTCCCGTCAGCACCCGATCCAGGTCCAGGGAGAGGGCGCGGATGATCAGGGACTCGATCTGCATGTTCGCTCATCCCCCGGGAGCGGCGAGCCGCCCTACTCGCCGGAGAAGGTGAACTCGACCTGAGCAGGGTCACTGCCGAGGGTGACGGTCTGCTCCTGAGTGCCGTACTCCTCGTGCCAGGCTGCGATGACATACTCGCCGGCCGGCAGCTCGGGAAGCTGGAACTGTCCCGCGTCGCCGCTGACGGAGAAGTAGGGGTGTGTCATGACGCCCACGTAGCTGGCCATCCAGCCGTGGACATCGCATTTCAGACGGGCCATGATCTCCGGTCTGGCGAACTTCTGAGTCAGGGCGATTCCGGAACCGGGCTGGCCGATGTTGAAGGTGTTCCCCGGCAGGCCGAAGCTGTGGACGTTGTGAAGGACGTTGCGATCGCTGTTGAGAATCTTCAGGGGCTGATTCACCTGGATGCCCAGGACGTGAGGGACGTACTGGCATCCGACCTGATTGAGGATCATGGGCTCCGAAGGGACGGGATAGGTCTGGTCGGCGGGAAGGCCCGATTTGACGTAGACAAAGACGTTCCTGAGCGAGCCGTCGTCATTGATCACGACCCGTTCCTCTCGCAGTGGTGTGGGATGGTGGGCCTGGCAACTCATCTCCTGACTCATCCGGATCTTCCGCATCTTCGGCGGGGTGCCCTGGAAGTGAATCCGCCCGGTGATGACGGGCCCCGAGATCGACGGCGCTGGCGCCGGTTCCGGAGTGAGCTCCGGGGCTGGACTGGATCCTACAGGAGCGGCGGTAGCCTCCGGTGCGGCAGGGGCAGGCGACGCCTCGGCTGTTGCGGCGACCTCCTTCTCAGGAGCAGGAGCAGGGACGGCCGGTTCCGGCTTGGGTGTGGCGGGAGCAGGAGGGGCTTCCTGGGCAGCCTGTGCGGGTTCCGGAATCGAAACCGGAACCTCCTGGGCCCCGGCGCTAGCCTCCGTCGTCTCTGTCGAGCCCCCTGACTCCTCCAGTGTTGCCGTGGCAACCTCCTCTGCAGGAGGTGAGGCTCCTACTGCTGCTGCCGGAGGTCCGTCAGCGGGGCTGTCGGCTCCGGCCTCGGAACGCTGGTCCTCCGACTCCGGCTCGGGGGCTGGAGCGATGGCCTCAGGCTCCGCCTTGTCCGGCTCGGGAGTCTTCGGTCTGGAGCTTCCGCCTGGCGCCGGCATGCCCTCCCGGAAGTCGACCGGAATCGCAATGGGGGTCCAGATGCTGCTCCAGTCGATGAAGGAGCCCTTGCCTCGAAGACCGCCTGGCGGTGAGAGGACGTCCTCGCTAACAGGTTTGCCGTCGAGAGTGTAGGTCTTCGGGTAGTTGTCTCCCATCAGTGGCCGCAGCCACAGAGGGGAGCCCACGTCGGTGAGGGCGCCTCCGATAAGGACCCCCACGAGGCACAGGGGCACGGCGCAGACCAGATAGACGAGCCACCCCTCGGTCTTGAGATGCATGTACCAGAAGGCCACCATGGCTGCCTTGGCGAAGGCCATGACGAGCAGTGAGCCGACCAGGATGCTCCGGTCAAGGTCCGGGATGTAGGTGATCCCGACTTCAGCCGCCGTGAGAATGAACAAGGCGAAGAAAACCGCCATGTAACTCGATTCCTGGTTGTTGTCCTCCATGGAGTTTCCTTTCCTTTGAGGTCAGATCAGATAGAGGATGGTGAACAGGATGATCCAGACCAGGTCCACGAAGTGCCAGTAGAGACCGGCGAGTTCGATGGGGATCGAGTAGCTCGCGCCGTACTTGCCTCGGAGTGCTCCGATGAACACGCAGATGTTCCAGAGCACGCCGATGGTCACGTGGGCCCCGTGAAAGCCGGTCATGGAATAGAAGCAGGAGCCGAAGAGGTCCCGCCAGGGGGTCAGACCCTTACCGTAGAGTTCGTGATACTCGAAAGCCTGGACTCCCAGGAAGAAGAGCCCCAAGGCGATGGTGGCGCCCAGGAACTTGATGATTCCGGCCTGGTCGTCCCGGTGGGCCGCCGCGAGGGATTTGACCATCGTGACGGAGCTACAGATCAGGATGAAGGTGTTGAATGCCGTCAGAGGTACATTCAGCTCATCTGCTGGATTGGGCCAGGTCGGCAAGCCGGTGCGAATGACCACATAGGCTCCGATGAGGCCGGCGAAGAACATGACCTCCGAGGCGAGGAAGATCCAGATGCCGAGCTTCCCGTCCCCCACCCCGGTGCCGGAAACGGGAACCGAGGCGTGGGCTGCTGGGCCGACTCCGGCCTCGTCCATGGTTGTTGCGTGATTCAAAGTCGAGTCTCCTTTCCTGAAGGGGACGCCAGTGCTCCATGGTGGAGCACCTGCGCCGGACCGTGGCTGGGGGCCACGAGCCCGGGCTGATAGTTCTTGTAAGCGCGATAGATGATGAAGCCGAAGAATCCGAGGACGGCATAGATGGCCGCGATCATGAAGTAGATGCTCCGGTTGATTCCCTGAGAATAGTCGGCAGGCTGTGGCGTGTCGGCTTTCACGATTCCCCCGCGCTCCAACGGCACGGCAGAGCTACAGGAAGGACAGGCCTGGAGGGAGCTCCAGCTCCCTGCCAGCAACAGCAGGACCGACGACAGAAGGATCAGTTTCCAGTATGCATTCATGGGATGACCGCCGATCTCAGGCGGTGGGGGTAACTCGAATAGAGCATCAGGTAGACCGTCACTCCCGTGACGGAGACATAGAGCCAGATCGGCAGGGTCCAGCGGGCGATACGTCGA
Source organism: Candidatus Cloacimonadota bacterium (assembly GCA_021772705.1). Taxonomy (GTDB): domain Bacteria; phylum Muiribacteriota; class UBA6191; order JACPRK01; family JACPRK01; genus OFTM100. Next base: position 5,513 of record JAJFLN010000307.1, read on the forward strand.
TGCTTGTCGACCTGCCCCTTGGAGATTCGATACAGGGTGGTTCCCACGAGCGGCACCACAGTTGCCGCCAGAATGGTGTGTGAGATGAGGATCGTGAAGTAAAGCTGCCGCATCCCTCCCGTGCCAATGAAGCGCGTGGTACCGTGAAGGAAGTGGTAGGTCAAGTAGGAGCAGAGGAACAGCGACGAGGCGCAGACAGCGGTCAGCATGCAGCGCCGATGCGCCGCCACGTTGCCCCGCTTGACGAACCTCCATCCAGCGATCAAGGAGACAGCTGAGACGGAGTTCAACAGGGCGTTCACTGTGGGGAGGACCGTCGTGTCCATCAGGGAGTTACTCGGGCCTCCAGGTTTCTGGCGGCGATGACGAGCCGCGCCATGGCCTCCTCGTCGGTGCCGTCGAAGTAGCCTCGGATCGTCCCGGAGCCGTCGACTAGCACGAACCGGGTGCTGTGCAGCAGGGGCATGCTTGCCGTGTCGATGTTGGAGGGATCGTTCTCCTGTACGCCGAGCTTGAACCCGTCCCGGGACAGGCTGAAAATGCCCTCCTTTGTCCCGGTGAGGAAGACCCACTTGGCTGCGTCGGCGTCCAGGTCCGCCGCGTACCGGGTCAGGGCCTCCGGTGTGTCGTTCTTCGGATCCACCGAGATGCTGGCCAGCCGGATGCCAGCGTCACCGGCGAGCTTGTCCTGCAGCCCGCGCATCCGGGCACTCATCACGGGGCACGGACCGGAGCAGCGGGTGAAGACGAAGTCGAAGATCCAGGTCTTGCCCTTCAGGGAGTCCCGGGTGAACTGCTGGGCTTCTTGAGTGGTCAACTGGAATTCTGGCAGGAGACCGAAGTCCTCCAGCTTCTCACCCATTGGCGCCGCCGGCTGCGAGGCAACCTGCTCCGCACCCTGTCGCTGCGCCAGGGGCACCAGGGTGATCGCCAGAGCTGCAATCAACGCAGTCATCACCAGTCTTGGCAGGGGCGAACCGATGCCCCTGGGGGCCGGGCTCTCGTTCATCTGAACCACCACCTGTAGAGGATCAATCCGAGGGAGGCCATGAATAGGGACGTGGCCACACCGAAGAGGACCCATCCCGTGTGCCGAATCCTGGCTTGCAGGTCCGGGCTCCTGTGGGATACGGGACGGATCAACGGGGTACCTTGTCCATCACCAGAACAATGAGCAGGATGGGAAGGTAGGCCAGGGAGGTCAGAAACAGCCGCCTGGCAGAGGCGAAGGAGGTTTGCCATGCCAGCCCTCCGGCCATCATGGTGTAGGCCAGGCCCAGAAACAGAGCGGATACGAAGTAGAGAGGGCCGGCGATGCCGAACACTGTCGGCAGCAGGCTGACTGGCAGCAGGGCCAGGCAGTAGAGCACGGCCTGGCGGCTGGTCAGTGATCCGTCCGGATCGAGCACGGACAGCATGGGGCATCCGCTGGCCACGTAGTCGTCCCGTCGCATCCAGGCGATGGAGAGGAAGTGCGGCAGCTGCCACAGGAACAGGATGGAGAAGAGCATCCAGGTTCCAGCCTCGATTCGTCCCGTGGCGGCGACCCAGCCCATGGCTGGCGGCAGAGCGCCCGGCAGGGCTCCCACGAGGGTGCAGAGTCCCGTGGTTCGCTTCAAGGGAGTGTAGATTGCCAGATAGCTCACCACGGCCGTCAGTCCCAGCAACGTGGTGAGCGTGTTGGTTCCCGCCGCCAGGAGCACGAACCCGGAGGCCGTGACGATAGCGCCGAAGACGGCACTCTCGAGGGGCTGCAGTCTGCCGGAGGGGATCGGGCGGTCGCGGGTCCGTTCCATCCGTGCGTCCAGGTCCACTTCCATCACCTGATTGATGGCACAGCCTCCCGCGGCCAGAAGGGTGGTGCCGATCAGCGCCGCCAGCAGGTTGCCCACGTCGATGGGGCCCTGACTTCCAGCCAGGTAGCCCACCAGCGCCGTCAATGCCACCAGACTGGTCAGCCGTGGTTTCGTCAGTTCCAGGAAATCCTGCACGCTTCCGATCCTGGCCGGTGCCTCTGCCAGCACCAGAGTCTCGGCGGGCTCAGTTGCGTCCATGGGACTCATGCGGCCACCTCCTCGAGCCGGCCTGACGCCGCCGGCGACCGGTCGCTCTCCGGTTCGACGGTGGACCGGGCAGCCACCAGTGTCATTATCAAGGAAAGGGCCAGCGTCGCGGCCCCGGTGGCCACGTGGGCTGTGGTCATCTCGACGGCCCGCATTGTCCAGATGACATAGCCTCCGAGCATGATTTGCAGTGCCACGACTCCGAGCAACAATCCCGCCGGAAGCCTGAGCAATCTCAAGGGACCGCCGGGCCGTGTGGCAGGAGAAAGCAGGATTCGTGCGGCCCCGAGAACAGCCATCAGAGCCACCACGAGGGCGCCCACGCGGTGGGCGAAGTGGATTCCCACGAAGAAGGAGTCGATGGGTGGAATCCAGAGCCCGTCGGCCAAGGGGAAGGTCCGGATTGAAAGTCCCGCGCCGTAGTGACGAACCAGAGCCCCGAGAATGATCTGCACGTAGATGCACAGAGTGAGGGCAGCCAAGTGGAACTGCAGACCCGATGCCCCGGGCAGCTGGACCCGCTCCCGCTGTCGCCACCACCGGGAGGTGATGAGGGCCAGGCTGACGGTGATGCAGAAGAAGATCTCCGCCAGGGCGGCGTGGGAAATCGAGACCAGGGGAGGGAGCTTCAGCAGCACCGTTGCCCCACCGAGACATCCCTGAAGGATGACGATGAGGAGCGCCGCCACCCCGAGCTTGCGCACCCAGGGCCGCGGGTCTCTGTACCGGAGCCAGAGCGCCAGACCGATGGTCAGCATGCCGACGAAGGTAGCCACCATTCGATGGCCATGTTCGTAGAAGACGCCGCCCACCATGGGGGGCATGAGCATTCCGAAGGAGAGGGGCCAGTCCGGTACGGCGAGACCGGACCCGGTGCTCTTGACCAGAGCCCCGGCGATGATGAGACCGAAGGTCGCCAGGGATGTGAGCAGGGCGAAGCGATGCAGCCCGATGCTGCCACCATCGGCGGCTGGATTGGTGTTGGTGTTGTGGGTTGAAGACGGCATGTCGTGATGCTCGTTCTGGTCCCGGAGCCCCGGATGGAGCAACCTCGCCGATGGCCCGAGGGCGAGGAATCAGACCGCTTCGGGAGGCGTGGTCTGCATGAGGTAGTCCTTCTCCATCCCGGGAACGCTGAACTCGTAGGGAGGGTTGTAGACGACGGGAATCTTCTCGTAGTTGTAGTAGGGAGGCGGCGAAGTGGTGGTCCACTCCAGGGTCGTGGCTTCCCAGGGATTCTTTCCGCAGGGCTCTCCCCTGAAAGCGCTGATGGCCACGTTAGCGATGAAGATGAACTGGGAGAGGCCCAGGACGACGGCGAACATGGTCATGTACACGTTCCAGTCCTGCAGGGGAGCCAGGTGCTGATAGACCGTCGGATCCGCGATGCGGCGCATCATCCCGCCGATGCCTACGATGTGCATGGGGAAGAAGACACCATTGAAGGCCACGAAGGACATCCAGAAGTGGACCTTTCCCCAGAACTCGGACATCTTTCTGCCCGTGACCTTGGGGAACCAGTAGTAGACTCCGGCGAAGATGCCGAAGACGCTGCCACCGAACACGACGTAATGGATGTGAGCTACCACGTAGTAGGTGTCGTGGAGGAAGATGTCGATGGTCGTGGCGGCCAGGAATACCCCCGAAAGACCGCCGATGATGAACATGGACACGAAGGCCAGGCAGTTCAACATGGGGGTGGCGAAGGTGATCGAGCCTCCCCAGAGAGTGCCGAGCCAGTTGAACACCTTGACTGACGACGGCGTGGCGATGACCATCGTGGAGACCATGAAGGTGGTGGCCATGTAAGGGTTGATACCGGCCTGGAACATGTGGTGTCCCCAGACGATGAACCCGAGGCCGGCGATGGCGGACATGGAATAGGCCATCGCTTTGTAGCCGAAGATCGGCTTCCGGACGAAGGTCGGCATGATATCGCTGACCAGGCCCATGGCCGGGAGGATCAGGATGTAGACCGCCGGGTGGGAGTAGAACCAGAACAGGTGCTGGAACAGGAGCGGGTTGCCTCCGCCGGCCTGGGTGATGGCCTGACCTCCCACGGCGACTCCCGTTGGAAGGAAGAAGCTGGTTCCCAGGTTCTTGTCAAAGAGGAGCAAGATCGTGGCGGCGGCCAGCACGGGCGTGGCCAGGACCTGAAGGACCGATGTGATGAACAGGGCCCACACCGAGAGTGGCATCCGGACCAGGGTCATCCCCGGCGCCCGCAGGTTGATGATCGTCGTCAGGTAATTGACCCCGCCCATGATGGAGGAGCAGCCGACGAGGAACACAGCCAGACACCAGAGCGTCTGTCCCGTACCTGAACTCGTCGACGCCTGAGGAAGTGCTGACAGAGGAGGGTAGGAGGTCCAGCCTGCTCCGGGTCCGCCGCCCTGGACGAAGTAGGACGAGAGGATCATCAGGAGAGCCGGGGGCATCACCCAGTAGGACAGCATGTTCAGCGTTGGGAACGCCATGTCCCGGGCGCCGATCTTCAGAGGAATCAGGTAGTTCCCGAAGGTGCCCGTCAGCAGCGGAATGATCACGAAAAAGATCATCACTGTGGCATGGAGTGTGACCAGAGTGGGATAGGTCTCTGGAGGCATCAGGTTTCCTGAGGCATTGGGGTAGAAGAACTTACCCAGACCCAGGGGGATCTCCTGGAACGGGAATGCGAGCTGCCACCGAAGCAGCAGAGCGAACAGACCGCCGACGATGAACATGGCGAAACCGGCGAAGAAGAACTGCAAGGCGATGACCTTGTGGTCGATGCTGAAAACGTACTTGGTCAGGAAGTTCGACGGAGGCGGATGGATATGATCGTCCCCGTGGCTGTGCGAATCAGTCGACATTGGAGAATCCCCGGTCCTTTCTAACGGTGGCGGGTGAACTGGCTAGTAATCGGAGAGCTCTTCCTCGATCCAGGCTTCCACTTCTTCCAGTGAGCGGATCTTGACTTCGCCCTTCATTCGGTAATGGCCCAGGCCACAGAGCTCGGCGCAGGCGATCTCCGTGTTGGCAGGTCGAGTGGCCTCGAACCAGATCTCCGACATCATTCCCGGAACCGCGTCCTGTTTGACCCGGAGCTCGGGAAGGAAGAAGCTGTGAAGGACGTCCTCCGACGTGAGCCGAACTCGAACCGGCTTGTCGTAGGGGACGTAGAGCTCGTTGATGATGTAATCCGGATCGTCGTCGGTTCCGAATCGGCCGTCGGGTCCGGGATACTGGATCTTCCACTCGAACTGCCTCGCCGTGACCTGCACGTCGAAGGTGTCCTTCGGGAAGAGATTCCGGTCTTTCAACCGGGCCCACAACTCGGCGTTGGAGATTCCCAGCGTGACGAAGACGACAACAGGGATCAGGGTCCAGGCCACCTCCATGTACATGTTGCCGTGGGTGTAAACGGCCTTGTGGCCAGGCCGGGCCCTGTACTGGAAGAGGAAGAGAATCAACAGCCCTTCCGTTAGCAGGAACGTCAGGCCCGTGATGATGAAGATGAGGTCATACAGCTCCTGCAACTTCCAGCCATGTGTGGAGAGATCCGGCGGCCAGGACCCGAAGCTGTAATGCATCTTCGGACCGGCTGAGCCTGTCGTGTCACCCCAGCCCGTGTCGGTGACCAGGGCCGGGATGTCCTCCGCTGCCATCAGAGGCAGACTCGTCGAACCGAGGGCGAGAAGGCAGGCCAAGGCCAGCGCCATCGCCAAGTTACGCCGGTGCAAGGTGCCCAGCTTCATCAAGAAATCCTCCTTGAGAGTCTTGAAAGACGATGGCTTTCGATGAGACTACTCGCCCTTGAAAGTAAACGAGGTCTCGGCGGATCCACCCTCGGTGACGGTGACCTTCTGACTCTGTGTCCCGAACTCCTCGGACCAGGCTTCGATCTCGTAATCTCCGGCGGGAAGATCGGCGATGGTGAAGTCCCCGGCATCGCCAGTGATGGCGTAGAAGGGGTGATCCACGACACCCACGTAGCTCGAC
>JAJFLN010000308.1 GCA_021772705.1 Candidatus Cloacimonadota bacterium
GCAAGCCAAGCACGCGGCTCTCGCAGCGGGGAGGCCTCGCCGTGGGCATTCCCGGCGAGGTGGCGGGAATGAAGGCCGCCAGTGATCGGTTCGGCCGGTTGCCCTTCCGGCGACTCTTCGCCCCCGCCATCGCCCTGGCGGAGGGGGGCTATCCCGTGACCCGGTACCTGTCCCACGTGACGGAGTTGCTGGCTGAGGAGATGCAGCAGTACCCCCACACGGCGGCAATGTACGCCCCTGGAGGGCGGCCGCTGAGAGCCGGGGCGTTGCATCGGAATCGGGACCTTGCCTGGACCCTGCGCCAGATAGCCTCGGACTCCGGAGAGAGCTTCTATGGCGGTCCCCTGGGCCACCGGATCGAGCAGGCCGTCCAGGCTCACGGAGGAGTCATGACCGCCGCCGACCTGGCATCCTACCGGCCCACCTGGAGGGAACCGGTCGCCGGAGAGCTGGGGGACCTGCAAATCTTCTCCATGCCGCCCCCGTCCTCGGGCGGAGCGATTGTCATCGAAATACTGAAGTGTCTCGAGAGGTTGCCCATCAGCTGGAACAGGCCGCGGTCGGCCTGGTCCCTGCACTACCTGGCGGAGGTGGAGAAGCATGGATTCGCTGACCGGGCCACCAGCTTCGGAGATCCCGATTACGTGAATGTTCCTGTCGCCAGAATGCTGTCGCCGGAGCACTTCAACCGGATCGCTCGCAGCGTCAAGGCCGGGCGGACTTCGGACCCAGAAGTCTACGTGCATCAGCTCCCCGATGACTGCGGCACGACTCACGTCTCGGCCATGGACCGGGATGGCAACGCCTGCGCCATCACGTCGAGTATCAACACCCACTTCGGCTCCCTCGTCACCGTCCCTGGCACGGGGATCGTCCTGAACAACCACATGGATGACTTCTCGCTGGCGGCCGGTGTGGCCAACGCCTTCGGCCTCGTCGGCGGCTCGAAGAACATCCCGGCGGCGGGCAAGCGGCCCCTTTCGTCGATGAGCCCCACCATCGTGGTGCGGCAGGGCAAGCCAGTGATGGCTGTCGGCGCCAGCGGTGGCCCCCGGATCATCACCGGGACTCTGACGGTTCTGACCAACGTGCTGCTGGCCGGCATGGACGTCGGTGCCGCCATCTCGGCGCCCAGGATCCATCATCAGTGGAAGCCCGATGAGATCCGGGCCGAGCGTGAGATTGGCGCTGCAACGATCCGCCGCCTCAGAAGCTACGGGCATCGGGTCAAGCCTGGAGGCCGGCTCAGCGCCGTCCAGGCTGTGGTCGCCGTTCCCGGAGGGTTCCGGGCCGCGGCGGATCCAACCAAGAACAGCCGGGCTGCGGCCTACTGATCCTCCGGAGGCAGCTGGTCCAGCTCCCTGGATATCTCCGTCGACTGGGGGTTGGCTTTCTGAGCTGCCAGGAGCGCGCGTCGGGCGGCTGCGAACTGTCCGAGCAGCCCGTAGAGCCGGCCCTGTGTCAAATGGACCACGGCAGGGGTGCCCCCGTTTCGAGAACGCAGCTCGCCGGGGCTGAGCCCATCGCGTGAGGATGCCGCTTCGACAGAGGACTGCTTGTTGAGGCCCGAGGAGCGAGCCGGCAGAAGGTGGAGGCCACCGAGAGGCAGGTGCACCGGTTCAGACGTGGAACTGAAGAAGTCGACTGGTTTCGTCCGTCAGTCCAGATCCGTTCCGAGGGCTCGTTCCAGCTGAGCCAGTCCCTTGTAGTAATCCGCCAGGGCCCCGTGATGACCCAGCCTCAGGTTCAGCAAGATCCTCCAGGCATCGAGGTAATCCAGGAACGAGACCAGCCCCGTCGGGTAGCCTGCTGATGCTGCCTCCAGAGTTTGCTGCCCCTCGGGAAGCAGGGACGCCTGGTAGAGCCTTACCGTGCGCTGGGCCGCATCGATCACGAAGTAGGCCTGAGCGACGTCGAAGGTCGTTGAGTTCTCGACGTCCCGCTGCCTGGCTCGGCTGCCCTCCAGAGTCTCTCGGGCATCGTCGATCTCCGCCTCGATTCGCCTCTCGTTGAAGAACGGCAAGTTGACGCTCGCCGTCACGGCGACCACGTCCTTGCCGTCGTCGGCGAAGCGACTGGTACCCTCGCCCACTCCGACGTATCCGAGTCCGACGGTATAGTCCGGGCTCCAGGCCTCCTTCGCCAAGGCCAGGGCTGACAGGTCCCGCCTGACGATCTCTCGAGCAGCCAGCACTTCCTGGCGATTCGTCTGTCCCTGGATTTCCAGCTCCGAGAGGGGAGTCTGGAAACCGGCGAACCTCTTCGGTACCCGGGCCTTGCTCAGGGCCGTTGAAGAGGGACGGTCCCGGAGGGAGTTCATCCGGGCCCGGAGGATCTCCTCCTGCCGGGAGAAGGCGATCAGCCTTTCACGGAGCTTGGATATCTCGACCTGGGCCTTCAGGACGTCCTCCTGAGGCGCGTTTCCCGTGGAGTACCGTACCTGGGCGATCTTCTCCATTCCCACCATCAACTCGATGCTCTCGTGGGTAATGCCGATCGCCTTGCGAGCGAAATAGTAGTCGTAATAGTGCTCCCGGACTCTCAGGGCTATCTCGCGAGACACTGCCCGGTACTGCTGCTCTGACGCAGAGGCGGCATGGAACGCAACTTCCGAGCGGAGCCGGCGCTTGGAGCCTCCCGGGATCTTGCGGCCGAACATAATCGAGTCCTTCTGAGGACCCACCCGGGTCTCGGGGGTCTGGAGGAAGCGGGTGTAGGTCAGGACCGGGTCGGGCAGGGCCCCCATCTGCCTGGGCCGGGTGAGGCTGGCCTTCCAGGCGTGACGTGCGGCGGCGATGCGGGGGTTTCTCTGCAGGGTGTCTCGGATCAGATCCTGGAGACTTGCCTGGCCCTTCAGGCTACTTGCCGGTTCAGCCTTCGGTTTCGGAGTGGCATCGGACGCTTCGGCCGCCAGCGTTGAGGGAGGGGAAGTGGGCCTGTCCGTCGAGGAAAGCCTGGCGGCGGGCCGGGTGACCTTCGAGGTGGCGGAGTAGTTATCATAGTTCGACGTCGATCTGGAGCTTGTGGATCCCGGTTCGCTGCTCCACCCCGGGACCGTCATGATGCAAGTGAGACCGACGGCGAGGATCGTCCGATGCCGGGCCTGGATCTGTATTCTGTTCATTTTCGAGGATGCCTCCTGGATGACGAATGACCGAGGACCTTTCTGTGCTCCAACCCGCAGCGAGCAACGCTTCTCGGAATCGATCACGCAATCACTGTGCCGACTGGAGATGCGATCTGTTCTTCCCTTGAGAAGTGCTGTGTCTTGCTCGTTCCGCCCCGCACAGCTGCTCAGGGCTTACCCCCTGCTGCAGGGTCACAGAGTAGCTGATAGGCGGCATGTTGTGAAGTCGATTCGGCGGATGGCGGTTAACTCGACGATGTGGTCGAACCCGACATGAACAAGAGGCCAAAGCGGGTCCTTTGGTCCCGTCGGGATCGTCGAGTCCGGCGATACGTGTCTCTCCGGGGCTGGCACGGACATTGCGCGGGTAGTCGACGTTCCAGTACACCTAAGGCCAGAACCAACCGGGGGAGAGATTCGATCAATGATTGCCCAGGGAATGCGCCTCTTGCTCGTCGAAGACGAACCGCTGCAGAGAGAGATGCTCGGCAGCCATCTTCAAGGACATGGCTATGTGGTCTTCCCTGTCGGCTCTGCTGAGGAGGCTCTGGAAGAGCTGGAGTCACACCGCATCGATATCATCCTGACGGACTTCAAGCTCCCGGGCATCTCGGGACTGGAGCTGATCGATCGGTCTCGCCTGGTGAACCCGGAGGTCTCGGTCGTCTTGATGACGGCCTATGCTTCCATCGATGTGGCCATAAAGGCCCTGAAACAGGGTGCGGAGGACTTCGTCACCAAGCCCGTCGATCTCGATGCCCTCGATGCCATTCTTGGCAGGACGGTAGAGAAACGGCGAATCATTTCCGAGAATGACCGGCTCCGCCGGCGCCTGGCGCAGGTTGGAGGGGAGCGGACCCTTCTGGGCGAGAGCTTCCCGTTCAGGCAAGTCCTCGACCTGGCCCGCCGGGTGGCCATGACCGATTCCACGGTCTTGATCCAGGGAGAGACGGGCTGCGGCAAGGAGTTGCTGTCAGACCTGATCCAGCGTGAGAGTCGCCGCCGTGAACAACCTTACGTGAAGGTCAACTGCGGCGCCCTGCCCAGGGAGCTCTTCGAGAGCGAGCTCTTCGGCCACCGCCGAGGGGCTTTCACTGGGGCCGAACGCGACCGGGCAGGACGCATCTCAGAGGCCGACGGCGGCACACTGATGCTCGACGAGATCGGCGAGCTGCCCTTGGAAGCGCAGGTGAAGCTGCTGCGGGTCCTGCAGGACGGTTCCTACAATCCTGTCGGGGCCGACCGGGCCGTCTTGGCCGACATCCGCCTCATCGCCTGCACGAACCGCGACCTGACCGCCATGGCCGCCCAGGGCGACTTCCGGGAAGATCTCTACTTCCGGTTGAGCGTCGTCCCCGTGACGATCCCTCCGCTGCGCGAGAGACGAGAGGACATTGGCCCTCTTCTGGATCACTTCGTTGGCCACTTCGTCGAGCGCCTCAACACGGGGGCAAAGGAGCTCTCCTCATCGGCTCGGGATGCCCTGATCAAGTACGATTGGCCGGGCAACGTCCGGGAGTTGCGGAACGTATGTGAGCGGATCGTTCTGCTCGCTCGTGAGCCTGTCATCGACATGGGCGACTTACCAGCGGAGGTCGTCACCCCCATCGTCCGGCACGACCCCCCTTCTCTGGCGGGGCCGGTGGATCTCGAAGCTGTGGTGAAGGACATCGAGCAGACTTACATTCTGAAGGCCCTGGACTCCTGCAAGGGAAACCAGACCCGGGCAGCCGAGCTGCTCGGTCTGTCCGAACGGGGACTTCGTTACAAGCTGAGGAAGTACAACATAAGCCGCGGGCCCCATCGTTAGCTGGGGCCGTCGTGACTCGCCGGGATCCGATGTGCGGGCTGACGAGTCGGGAGGAAGCAGATGTCCATTTTGAAGAAGACCTTGCTGATCTTGTGTATCATCGCTGTCGCCGTGGGAGCCTGGCTGCTGATTCCCTCGGCGGATCGTCAGCTCTGGAACGAGCGATTCCAGGGGGCCTTGTCGGAGTACCTGGGCAAGGATGACGGGGGCTCTGCGGCGTCCAAGGCCTACTACACCTGCCCGATGCATCCCCAGATTCGCCTTCCTGCCCCCGGCGAGTGCCCCATCTGCGGTATGACCCTGGTCAAGAAGTCTGGAGCAGACGACGGCAGGGCGCCAGGCACCATCTTCCTGACGGATCGGCAGCAGCAGCTGGCTGGCGTGCGTCGCGGCAAGATCAGCCTGAGAGAGCTCCACCAAGAGGTTGACACCTTCGGGCGGATTGACTACGACGAACGGAGGATCTCCTACGTCTCCTCCTGGGTCGGTGGACGGGTCGACAAGTTGCTCGTGGACTTCACGGGAGTGACGGTGCAGAAGGGACATCCTCTCGTGTGGCTCTACAGCCCGGAGCTGATCACGGCCCAGCGCGAGTATCTGGTAGCCCGGCAGTCCTTGAGCGCCTCGGGAGGCTCGAGCGTCTCCAACACGTCAAGGCTGGTGGACGGAACGCGCCAAAAGCTTCTCTGGTGGGGGCTGACTGAACAACAGGTCACGGCCCTGGAGCGAACAGGAGAGGTGGGATCTCATATCACCATTCATGCCCCGATGGGCGGAACGGTGATCCACAAGAACGTCTTCGAGGGCCAGTACGTCAAACCCGAACAGGACCTGCTTCGCATCGTCGATCTTTCTCATGTCTGGCTCTACGCCGATCTCTACGAACAGCAGATCGCTCCTGTCCTCCAGAAGCGCCACAGTGACTACTGGACCTGTCCGATGCATCCAAAGGTTCGGAAATCCACTGCGGGGATCTGCCCCCAGTGCAGCATGCCTCTCCTTCGCACCAACCCGGACATTCATCTGGAGATCACGACTCAAGCTTATCCGGGTGAGGTGTTCACAGGGCGGATCGCCTTCATCGATCCCTTCCTGCAGCCCAGCACCCGGACTGTTCGTCTCCGGGCCAACATCGAGAATCCCCATTTGAAGCTCCGCCCCGAGATGTACGCCCGGACCCGGATCAAGATCGAGGTGGGAGAACTCCTCAGCGTACCCGAGAGCGCCGTCATCCGGACAGGAAAGCGCGATATGGTCCTCATCGATGAAGGGGACGGAACCTATCGGCCCGCGGCCGTGGAGCTGGGCCTTCAGTGGCTGAAGACATCGGCCGAGCCGAAGGCATCGGACCTTCCATTCTCCAGGAGTCCCGTGAGGTTTCATGAGATCCTTGGCGGTGTGAAGGCGGGAGACACGGTCATCACCTCCGCCGGCTTCCTGATCGGATCTGAGGCCCAGCTGCAAGGCGCTTTCGAGAAGATGGCCGAAGAAAGTGAAGAGATGACACGAGCCCGAGAGGGGGCAACCGGTGAGGGCATGTCTGGTGGTGATCACGCGGGTTCGCACTCTTCAATGGCAGGATCTGGCTCATCCCATTCCGGAACACATTCATCATCACCGGCGGCCAAGCCGGAGGAGCTGAAGGAATTCACCGGTCCCTACAGTCAAAACCTCAGTAGAGCCATCGAGTACGTCACTACGCTGGCCGAGCTGCTGGCTTCCGACAAGCTGAAGGGGGAGACCGAAGACAGCGGTGTGCAGGCCGTCAGCGGCCGCCTTGCCGCGTCGGCCCGTGAGGCGCTCGAGGCGCTGTCTCCGGCGGATGGGTCTCCTGAAGGGATCGAGGCCGAGCGTGGGAGGATCGAGGCTTTGATAGGAGCCGCGGATTCGTTGAACTCGGTTGCTGAGGCGGGGCAGATCAAGGAGATCCGGACTGCTTTCAAGGCCGCTGCCAAGGCCGCCGTCGATCTGATGCGGACCGAGGCGGGATCCCGGCTGGCCTCGGAGTCCGGTGTGGTCTTGAAGCGCTGCCCCATGGCTCCTGGAGTCTGGCCTCAGAAGGGCGCCGCCACGCGCAACCCCTACTACGGCTCGAAGATGTTGAAGTGCGGTCAAACACTTGGCAAGAGGTAACCCCGGCTCTGGACTGAATGCGCATGGACACTTCACCCGACATACGCCAGCTTCATTCCCGCCTTCGGTTTGGTGTCCTGGGGCTGGTCGTGTTCTGGATGGGTTGCTTGTTCCTGGGGAACATTGTCTGGAGCCGGCGGCTTGTCTTCAGCGAGTCCGTGCATCACATGCAGGACCACGCGAATTCACTGGCCCGGGTGCTGTCAGAGAGACTTCTTGAATTGCCACCGCAGCAAGCGCTGGACGAGGTGGCTCGATGGCCTGACCGGATGCACGAACTCGACCTCGTAGGCCCCGACGGTATCATCGAGGCATCGACAACATCCGGTCAGATTGGTTTGCCGGGAGGGGAGGCGGCGACTCAACTACCCTGTTGTGTCGTGGTCCCCGTGGCCCGGTCGGCCAGGCGTCTACATCTTTGGATGCCGGCGGAACGACTCATGGGTCACTATCGACGGGTGGCGCTGTTGAACCTGGCTGCCATTGCACTGGCAGGTCTGCTCCTCGCCATCCTGCTCACTGTTGCGACCGGCAAGGCCGCCCGGAGCTACGAGCGGCTTCTCGGCCAGCTACGGGAACTGGAAACAGCCCGTGCCCGGACGGAGCGTTTCGAGGCGATGGGAAGGCTGTCGGCGGGTGTGGCCCATGAGATCCGAAATCCCCTCAATGCGCTGGGGCTGGGACTGCAGCGCATCCGAAGAGAGTTGGTGCCTGCTGCTCCCGGGGCGAAGGAGCCCTGGGGCAGGATCGCCGATGATCTCTACCAGGAGGTCAAGCGAGTCAACGGAACCGTCGAGGAGTTTCTATCCCTGGCCAGACCCGTATCGCTGAGACCCGAAGAACTGGACCTGTGTGAACTGGTACGCCGCATCACGGAAGTGTACGGCCCTGAAGCGGCCCAGGCTGGCGTGGAATTGAAATGCCATCTGCCGCATCGGGAGCTTCCTTTGCGATGCGATCGGGACCGGATCAGCCAGGTTCTGGTCAATTTGCTCCAGAACGGAATCGACGCGGCTGCCACGTCGGAGTCTCCCGTAGTGGAAGTGACCTTGGTGGAGCTCGAAGGGGATCGGGTCATCGAGGTCGCCGACACGGGTCTGATGAATGACGAGGCTGAGCTACAGAAGCCCTTCGAGATGTTCTATACCACCAAGACCCGAGGCCTGGGCCTCGGGCTCCCCATTGCACGGCGCATCGTTGAGGCCCACGGAGGCCGCCTCGACGCCCGGCGAGAAAACAACAAGACCCACTTCCGGATGGTTCTGCCTCCGGACATGCGCCCTGGCTCGGCTGAAGTCGAGTCCCAGGCGCCAGGCACGCAGGAGAGGCCGAATCCATGACTCGTTCAATCATTGTTTGGTGTATCGACAATCGTTTCCTTGTCTGCATGATGACCCTGCTGCTGACGGTGGCCGGGGTCTGGTGCATGCTGGCCACTCCGGTGGATGCCATTCCGGATCTGTCCGACGTGCAGGTCATCGTATACAGCCAGTGGATGGGGCGAGATCCGCAAACCATGGAGGATCAGGTCACCTATCCCCTGACGTCCAAGATGCTCGGTGTGCCGAAGGTCAAGGTGGTCCGGGGATACTCATTCTTTGGATTCTCTCTCGTCTACGTGATCTTCGACGACGGAACCGACATGTACTGGGCACGCAGCCGCGTGCTGGAGTACCTGAGCGACATCACGGGAAGGATGCCTCCCGACGTCACCACTTCCCTGGGTCCCGACGCAACCGGAGTGGGCTGGGTCTATGAGTACACCCTGGAGGACACCTCCGGTCAGTACGATCTTGGAGAGCTACGGGCGATCCAGGACTGGTATCTCCGCTACCAGTTGACGGCGGTAAAAGGGGTCGCTGAAGTGGCGAGCCTGGGAGGCTTCGAACGGCAGTATCAGGTGCAGGTGAACCCGAACCGGCTGGCTTCGTTGAAGATACCGATTCAGAAGGTGAGACACGCCATCAAACGGTCCAACAATGACGTGGGCGGACGACTGCTGGAGATGGCGGAGACGGAGTTCATGATCCGGGGTCGAGGTTACATCACGTCAGTTCACGACATCGAGGAGACCGTGGTCAGCTCTGACGGCAAGGGTACGCCGATTCGCGTCAAGGACCTGGCGACGGTGACCATGGGGTCCGATATCAGGCGGGGAATCGCCGAGAAGAACGGCGAGGGAGAAGTGGTCGCCGGAGTGGTGGTGATGCGCTTCGGCGAGAACGCCCTGGAAGTGATTGAACGGGTCAAGAAGAAGCTCGTCGAGCTCGGCAAAGGCTTGCCGGAGGGAATGCAGATTCGCACGGCCTATGACCGCTCCGGATTGATCCTTCGCAGTCTGGCCACTCTGAAGGTACAGCTCCTGGAGGAGATGACCATCGTCGCCCTCACCTGCATCGTCTTCCTCCTCCATGCCCGAAGTGCCCTGGTGGCAGCCGTGACCTTGCCCCTGGCCATTATCCTCAGCTTCATCGTGATGTACTTCATGGGTCTCAACTCCAACATCATGTCTCTGGGCGGGATCGCCATCGCCATCGGGGCCATGGTCGACGCAGCGGTCGTGATGGTCGAGAATGCCCACAAGCATCTGGAAGGGGCTCCAGAAAGTGAACGGTGGGAGCGGGTCAAGGCGGCCTGCGTTGAAGTCGGTCCGGCCCTCTTCTCCAGCCTGCTAGTCATCACCGTCTCCTTCCTGCCCGTGTTTGCGTTGCGGGAGCAGGCGGGCCGGCTCTTCAAGCCCCTGGCCTACACCAAGACATTTGCCATGGCCATGTCGGCCCTGGTGGCCATCACGATCACGCCGATCATGATTGGTTTCTTCGTCCGGGGCCGCATCTTGCTGGAGGAGAGGAACCCGGTCAGCAGGATTCTCATCTGGATGTACGTGCCGGTGCTGAAGCTCATCCTCAAGTGGCGGAAGACCTGCATCGCCATCGCCATTCTCATGGCCTGCAGCATGTACTTCCCCTACCAGAAGATCGGCTCCGAGTTCATGCCTCCTCTCAACGAGGGGGACATCCTCTACATGCCCACGTCGCTGCCGGGAATCTCGGAGTCCGAGGCTCGACGCACACTGCAGATCCAGGATGCCCTTTTCGCCCAGTTTCCGGAAGTCGAGTCCGTGCTCGGCAAGGTTGGCCGGGCCGAGACGGCCACGGACCCGGCCCCCCTCTCTATGGTCGAGACCACGGTGAGACTGAAGCCGGTGGAACAATGGCCTCACAGGAAGCTGGACAAGGACTACATCCGGGAGTGGTTGCTGTCGGAGATCCGGTTGCTGGACTCCCGCGGCGCCTTCAAGGGACGGCGGAAGCAGATGGATATGGTCTCCGATGCCGAAGAGGTGACCACCATGGTCTCCCGATCGGTGGACGGCTGGGTTCGGAAGGAGATGCTCGAGCGAGACCTGGAAGAGATCCGCCGGGATGTGGCTCCTCGTCTGTCCGAGGTTCTGCGGTCCGAGCTGGCGGATAGGCTAAGAAGCCAGGATGTCTTGACTGCGGAGGGTGAGGCCACGCTGGCCGACTATCTTGCCGGACGGTTCGGCGAGACCCGGACGAAGTCAGTCCCGATGGTGCCCGTGAAGGACATGATCGAGCTGATGTACGAGGATATGGATCCTGAATTCCGATTTCCAGGCCTGACCAACGCCTGGACCATGCCGATCAAGACACGGATCGATATGCTCGCCACGGGGATCAAGACACCCATCGGCATCAAGGTCTTCGGCCCTGACTTGACGAAGCTGGAAGAGCTTGCCATCCAGATCGAGGAGATCGTCAAACGGGACTCCGGGACCCTCTCGGCCATCGCCGAACGCGTCATGGGAGGACACTATCTCGACTTCGACATCAACCGGGACGAGTGTTCCCGTTACGGCCTCACCGTCGGCGATGTCCAGGACGTCATCGAGGTTGCGATCGGCGGGATGAACATCACCCAGACCGTGGAGGGGCTCTACCGGTTCAAGGTCAACCTCCGGTATCCGCCGGAGTTGAGAGACGATCCGACCCAGCTCGAGGCCGTGCTCATCCCCGCTCCCGGCGGTCGCCAGATCCCTCTCGGCCAGCTGGCCAAGGTCGTCATCCGTGACGGTCCCCCGGCCATCAAGAGTGAGAATGCCATGCTGCAAGCCATCGTCTACGTCGACACCAGGCGGGGACAGGACGTGGGTTCCTACGTCAATCGAGTCAAGAAGGTCGTCGATGCCGAGCTCGAGGTTCCGCCGGGCTACTACGTCTCCTGGAGCGGCCAGTACGAATA
>JAJFLN010000309.1 GCA_021772705.1 Candidatus Cloacimonadota bacterium
CTCCGCGCTGGGAGGTGTCGTGTCCAGCACCAGCTCCCGGGTCAGGACGGAGGAGTTGCCGGCCCGGTCCACGGCTGTGATCTCCACGATGTAGACGCCGTCATTGCGTCCCAGCCGAGGGTCCGTTGCACCCGGTGGCAGGAACTGTCCCGGAGGTGGGTTCTCGAAGTCGTCGCGGCCGTCTCCATCCTGGTCGAGGACCACATCGAGGACCAGGAGGCCGTCGGCCCTAGAGAGACGCGTACGGACTTCTCTGGGAACGGAGAACTCACCACCGGGCCGGGACAGGAGTCTGGCCGTGGACCGGATCAGATCGAAGTCCTCATCGACTCCCGACACTTCGACCCGTCGCAGTCTTTTGACGGCCGCACCCTGACCGGGAATCGGATTCGGCGGGTTGGGAAAGGGCGTATCGAACACGGGACGAATCGCCACCGAGACCCCTCCGGCGCCGATGGGTGTGGCATCCAGACCCAGCAGGAGATTGCTGGAAGTCCTGTTCCCGACCTGATCCACCAGGTCCACTTCGATCCTGTAGGTACCCTCGATGGGGTCTGCCCGTCCGTCCCCGTCGGTGTCAGGAAACACTCCGGTGCCGGGGTTGTACGGATCGGGCAGGAGCAGAACCAGCGAGGGGGGTCTGGCCACCACGTTGCCCGGCAGCACTCGGCCTCGAGGGTCTCGCACACGCAAGGAGACCTGCTGGCCGACCTGGCCGAAGTCGACGCCACTGGCCAGATCGGTTGCGACGTTGGGCCCCGAGAAGCTGCCGTCGTCACGACTGTTGTAGTCCTGGACGAAGACGCTGATCTCGCGGGGGAATCCGTTTGCCGGTAAGCTCCGCCCCTCCGCTGGGATGGATCGGGAGTTCCCGGGAATCCGTGTATCCACACGCTTCAACCCCGGAGGCACGGTGTCCACCAGCAGGGCCCTGGATTGAACGAAGGCCACGAGCGGGTTGTTCGCCCGGTCATATCCGAAGTCAGGGGCCTGGCCGTCGAACTCGCCGGTGATCTCCAGCGTTGCAGGTCCGTTGGCACCGGGAGCCGGGTTGGGAACGAGACGGTAGACAAACAGTGGATTGGCCGCGCTTCCGGTCAACGCCGCGGGCATGAGAAAGCCGTTAGCCTGGCGCAGCTGGACTCGGGGAGGAGAGGCCAGGGGCTCGCTTACGGTCACCCGCACCTCGATGGAGCCGTTCCCCACGAAGGCGTTGCCAGGTTGAATGACGCGCCTCCTGCTTGCGTCATCCGGGTGCGTCACAAACTCAACGCGCATCACACGGGGCGGAGTCGTGTCCCTGCCTACCGGGAGCTGCGAAGCCCTCTCGACAGTGCCGTGAAGAATCTCGAAGAGGCCTTGGCGCTGGTGGGCGCTCAGCCCTGAACCTTCGGCGTTGCCGGACATGCAGGAGATCAGGCAGGCGGCCCAGAGCAGCAGAAGACTCCCGATCCGGATCGAACCGCACCATCGGAGGCGCTGATTCAGCAAGGTCATTCGCCAATCCTCACGTCGGAGAACGTGGTCACGTTCGGCGCCGAGCCGTCGGACATCCGGTCAGAGGCCGTCACGCAGAGCCGACCTGGACCGTCGGGGAGGCCCGTCAATGGAATGGAGACCTCGAACTGTCCTGTCTCATCAGCGGAGGCGGATGTCTGCTGGCCCCCGACGGCACCGGCGGATAGCTGGATGTCTTGCGCTGGGGTTCCCTGGGGACCGTCGTTCACGCTTCCTCGGAGGTCGATGGCGTCGGCGGAAGTGAAGTAGACCTTGCCGGGAACAAAGGGCTCGAAGGAGAGGCGCGGATCCCGGCGAATCTGACTGATCACCAAACGAGGAGCCTGGTTGTCGAAGAACACTATCGTCGGCGCAGAAACGGCGGAAGAACCGGTTGGCAACCGGGTCACTCGCACGGACAGGGTCTTCAGACCGGTAGTACTGAAGAACGCCCCGACCTCACCGCTGGCCTCGTTGACCAGGACATTCGAGCTGTTGACGTCAGCCCCGAGGGACTGGGCGATGAAGCCACCGGCGGTGCCACCGTCGTGGTTGAATCCGATTGCGAGCTGAGAGAAGCTCGTCCGGAAGGGCTCCTGGACCGTTCCGATGGGAGCCGTTATCTCAACACTGGCGACTTCCCCTTGCTGGCCAGATGCATCGCCGGTCGAGAGCAGCAGAAACCCAGCCAGGATGGCGATCAGAGGCAGGTAACGAGGTATCTCGAACTGGAGAGTCATGATCGGGTGCAATCTGACCGCCGCGAAACACCGGTTCCGGCGGAATCGCAGAATTATGAGCATCGAGAGCCCAAATGTCTAGTGGGCATCGCCATGGTGGGGCGTCGCCAGGAATCTAGTCGCCCAGGATTCGCAAGAGGGAGCCAAGATCCGGCACGGGCAAGGCTGCCTGGTCCTGCATGCCCATCACCCGGCCAGCGGAGGCAATCCAGGCGTGGCTATACAGCTTCCGGCGCCGGCGCCGGACTCGAAGAATGGCGTCGTCATTTCCGAATGCCCAGTGCCGGCCGTCTGGATAGTAGTGCTCTATCCGTTCTCCGTGGCTGGTCTTGACGTGCCAGCCCTCATGGAGGGGAGCCGAGCTATCGAGGACGAATCGGAGCAGCTGCCACTCGTAGCCCGACCGCAGTCTTCCGGAGCTGACTGCCACCGCCGAGTTGTTGGGCAACCCGAACCACATGACCCGCTTGCGCCGGCGAGCCACGCCGCGCAGCCAGCGTCGTCGACGACCCTCGTGGTGGACATCGACGGCCACCCCATCGGCGAGGCGAAAGCCATCACGAAACGGGCCTCGCTGTGTGCCCCGGACGTCGAAGATACTGCCTAGTTGCAGAGCTCCGGCGCTGGAACCAGCCGTGAGCAACCCACGCCGCTGGCGACGGAGCAGCATCCGGCCGAATGCCTGGGGGTCCCGGGTCAGTTCGTGGCTCAACATCTGGAACCGCCACATGCCAAGTGAAGGGGTGCCGTTGCCCAGGACAACGACAGGAACGTTCTCTAGCATCTCGAAGAGATGCTCCAGATCCCGTCGTTGGTAGATTCCCGACCAGAAGAAGGAGACGGGCTCGACGCCCAGGGTCCGGTAGGGTTCCATGGCATGAACGAACCGACTCCAGCCGAACTCCTGGCTGGCTCTATCGTTCCGGCCATGGGGCGGCTCGCTCATGGGCAGGTAAAGGACCCGGGAGTCTCGCGAATGGGCCAGGGCACGGGCGGCCAGAAAGTCGCCGTGTATCCGTGGACTGTGTCCGTGGGTGCTGAATATCAGGGTTGTCGTGTTCATGAATGCAAGATTGGATGCCGGCCTCCGCCGGAGGTTACGGCATCATCGAAGCGTGGTACAGAAAGCCCTCGAGACATCCATCCCACCGCGCCAGCCGGCCCCGGGTGCCCCGCCTACTTCGCAGGTGCCTTCTGAGGAATTGGAATATCGGGCTCCGTCGCGGGATCGTAGAACGTGGCGCCGAAGACCCGCCCGGACTCCTCGTCGGCAACCACCCAGAGACCGGCCTCTGGAGGGAACTGGAGGATGCTCTGCCGGGCGTTGAAGTCCCGGTGACTGCGCTTCGAGAGTCGCCGGGGCTCACCGTACTTCTCTGAAAGCTCCTGAAGAGACACCTCTTCGCCCTCGGCGAACTTGCCGATCCCGACGATGCTGACCACTCCCGATACGTCGAAGACAATCCGATTGAATCCCAGGTGGGCCAGGGGAGGGTAGATGTACTGCACGCTGCCGTCCTCGCCGTTGCGGAGAGACTCGGGACGGCCCAAGAGGCTCTCGACCTGAGCACGGGTCGACTTGCCAGCTCGAACACCCTTCCA
The DNA here is from genome assembly GCA_021772705.1 of Candidatus Cloacimonadota bacterium. Classification (GTDB taxonomy): domain Bacteria; phylum Muiribacteriota; class UBA6191; order JACPRK01; family JACPRK01; genus OFTM100. The sequence continues at coordinate 3,840 of JAJFLN010000309.1, forward strand.
GTCAGCTTGCACGGGATCAGACCCCTCGGACCGGGCCCCAGGAATGCGGTTCACATCGCCAGCATCGATCCCACCCTGACCGTATCCATTGCCGGGAACCAGAGTCAGAACGAGAACCATACAGGTCGCCTGGAGCACATTCTTCATACCCATGAATTGTAGCAGAACAGACGGGAAAAGGACAATCCACCCTGGCCTCTGGGGTGCATGTCCCGTAGGGGGCGGCCAACATTGGGGATCGGGTCGATCACAGGGATCGCAGAGAACAAGATGCTGAGCACAGGGGTGCCTGGGGC
>JAJFLN010000310.1 GCA_021772705.1 Candidatus Cloacimonadota bacterium
TCGGCGAACTCGAGGAGCAGGTCCCTCGATCGCTCTCTCAGCGGCCGAGACCCGTACAGACGGGCGGACGCGCCTGGACTGGCCGTCGATCTGCCCCGAGGCGTCCACTGCTCCGCCTCATCGTCGTGGAGCCGATCCAGCAAATGCCGGTTCCGGATCTCCGCCATCCGGATCTGCCGGTTGAGCTGCTCGCAACTCAACGCTTCCCGGGCAACGACCTCCGTCGCCCCCCGGCGTAAAGCCCCTTCGATCAGCCCGTCTTCCTGCCTGTCCACCACCACGACCAGCGATGTGTCAGGGCAGACGGAGGCGAGCCGGCCGATCGACTCCAGTCCCTTCTCCTCGCTGGCCCTCAGGTCCAGCAACACGACTTCGTGTGAGGTCGTCTCGAGTTGCCGTAATCCGTCTTCCAGAGAGTTCACGAGATGGCAGGTGCGACCGGCCTCGATTACGAGCGACGAAAGCTGTTCGTCGCCCTCGATCACCAGCACGGAGACGCTGACGCTGCTCTGCTCCTTCATGCCTCCGAAGTACTCCTTTCGAGTGGGAGATGGCCTCCCGTATCTGGATCGGCTGTCCTCAGCCCCATCCCAGCCAGCGCACGCATTGCCGAGGACCGACCACGTCCGCTCTCCGGCCCTGTCCAGGAAGCCATCAAGCATGAAGCGCGAGTCTGGGAGGAGTACGATACAGTATTCACGGAGCCGTTCACCATCTTGAGTAGTCTCTTCAACCGCGTGGCGCGGAGAAGGAGACGGAGGACACCTCTCCCCCTGGGTCTCGTCGCCCATCGTAACCGTGCAATCGCGTAGTTCGGACCACCAAGCATGCCAGCGGTTGCAATGAACTCGCATCGTTGCAAACACGCGCCGCGCGGAAGCCCTACTCTCTCGAAGGTATCCTGTGGGTGCACGGTTTCGCCTGGGGTGATCACGAATGCGAGCAACGCGATGTAGCCCAACTATCGAGCAACTCGGCTCCGATGGTCAAGTCGAACTGGATGCAATCGATGTGCCATTCGCTGGAATAGAACTCCCGTAGCCGGGCCGAAACCCTGTCCCCAAGCGGATATCGGTTTCCCTGGAAGATTCTGCGATAGAGCTCACCGCTCCTGGGGCGAGCCGCGGCCCTACCCGGATCAGGCGACTCCCCCATGGGGTATTCACCCGCTCTCTTGTTCCGCCCCTCGCCGGGGTACACATCAAGCCTGTTTCATTCCAGGTCAGCCCGTTTCAGCCTCCAGCTGAACGACTCCAGGCTAACCTACCGGGCATGCTTCGCAAACACCGCATCGCTGGCTCTCTTCAACTGACACTTCTCTCTCTGGCCCTCGCGTCCCTCGTGCCTCTGGGCGTGGCTGCCATCGAATCCCGGCTGGCGGGCCGGCGGGTCCTCAACCGCGTCATGGCCTGGCACCTGGCCAAGGGCTTCGCCCTCGAGTTCTCCCGCAAGGAGGCCAGCCAGGGCCGGCCCCTGAGCTCCAGGCCTCTGGCGGGCATGCAGTTCATCAAACGGCTGCTGCGAGACCGGCCAGAGCTGGAGTCCACCCTGGCTCCGTTCCGTGTGACGGTCCTCTCCGGTCCCCGGGAGGCCAGGGCAACCGTGGGATGGGCTGAGGGAACGTTCCTCAGAAAGAGCCGGGAGTCCGCTGTCAGGAGGTCGCCATGATCCGCCGCTACAGGACCGGATTGACTCTGGCCGAAGTGCTGGTGGCTTCCACGCTCTGGAGCCTGCTGGCTCTGGCCATGACCACCGTACTGCAGCTTGGTCTCCAGGGCCTGCAGGAGGCCGACCGGGCGGGACGCCTCGCTCTGGCTGCGGCCCGGCTGGAAGCGGAGCTGGGGCGATCTGTGAGACACCTGGCGCCCCGGAGCGATACGGCCTCGGAGTCCCTGCTCCTGGCCAGGAGTGATGGGGGAACCACCACACTTCGCCTCGTCGATGACAGCCTGGTGGCAAGAGACACGGACAGCGGCGAGGACCGGGTCATCGCCGCCGGTCTCCAGATGGTCCGATTCCACCCCCGCCGCGGCCCACCGGCCATCGTCCGCTATGTCCTGGTCCTGGACGGCCGCTGCCTCATCTCGGCAAGCCGGCTGGGAGTGACGACTTGAACGGGCGGAACCAGCACGGCGGCCAGCGTGGAGTCCTGGCGGGGGCAGCCCTGTTCCTGGCGGCCCTGCTGCTCCTCTTTCCCCTGCTGCCGTCCCTGGTCCGCTCCGCCGCCGTGATCCGGCTTCTCGACCGATCCCGGGAACGCTATCGCAGGAACGAGCGGGCCTGGAGCGCTCGGGTCATTCTCCTTCCTCGATCTCGATCCGGGTGAAGAAGCCCTGCTCGACCCAGTCCCGGAACCAGTTCCGGAGCTGGGCAGCCAGAGTCTGAATGTCGGAGCCGCTTGCTTCCTTCATCAGCGCCTCTCCGACTGATTTGCCTTCCGTCAGCAACCGGAGCATCCGGTACTGAGATCGGTCCATTCCGGATCGCCAGACACGGTAATCCCGGCGGTAGATGGCCACGTAGGACTGGGCACGGCGCCTGAGCGGAGGAGGCTTCTCGTCCCGAACAGCCTGGAAGTGGCGATTCACTGGAAAGCGAAACGCCCGCAACTGCAAGGCCTCGATGGGATGAAAGATGGCGTCGGCCCAGCGCTCTGGCGGCAGGCCGGTCAAGTCGTCGACGCTCAAGGGGGGCGATTCCGCGGCGTCGAAGGCGTAGGTGATAGCCAGCTCCAGCTCCGCCAGCTCGGCCAGGAACTGGTTGTCCTCCATGTCCTTCCGGCTCTTCAGATACACCGGCAAGTGCCGGCCCAGTTGATTCAGGTTCGGGTGACGGGAGGGATGGACCTGGACATATTCGTCCACCAGATGGTTGAAATGGTGCTCGCCCAGAGTTTCCTTCAGCACCGGGTAGTCCACCGAGAGAGCGCTTCGCATCCTCAGGGGATACATGCTCGAGTAGACACCTATCCGCTCCAGTGGCGTCAGGGTCTTTGACGGAACCAGCAGCTCCTCCAGCGAATCGGAGGAGACGCCGAAGAGCTCCTGGACTTCGGCGGAAGCCACTCCGGCTTCGGCGCCGTCGGGATGGACCACGACGGCCTGGACCCACTGAAACAGGCGGGACAGCTCGGCCGGGGAATCAGACATGGGGCGTCTCCTGAGCGGGGACCCTTTCGGCGGTAACGACCTTCGCGCCGCCCCCCATGTATTGCCTCGCCTTCAGAGCTTCCCGGTGAAGCACTTCAAACTCAGGGATGTCCTCGTCCCACTCGTACAGGGTCGTCCGTCCCCCGGTCAACTTGTGAGCCATCTCGTAGAGCTCCCACACGGGATGGATGGCATGGTCCGAATGAGTGTCGATCAGATGAGTTCCGGCGTCGGTGTGACCCGCAAGATGGAAGTAGCCCACTCGATGGTGAGGAATCCCCCTCAGGTACTCCTTCGGGTCGAATCCGTTGTTCACCGCCGAGACGTAGATGTTGTTCAGGTCCAACAGCAGGCCGCAGTCGGCGGCCTCGCACATCCGGGAAAGGAACTCCCACTCGGGCATGTCGCTGGTGGTGAACGCCATGTAAGTGGAGGGATTCTCCAGGAACAGGGGCCGCTCGAGAACATTCTGCACCGTCTGTATTCGCCTCACCAAATGGTCCAGGACCTGCTGATTGCAGGGAAGGGGCAACAGGTCGTGGACGTTTCTGCCCGCGACGCCGGTCCAGCAGACGTGGTCCGAGACGAGCCTGGCCCCGGCCCTCTTGGCCAGCGCCTTCAACTCCTTCAGATACGTCATGTCCAGTGGAGCCGTGCTCCCGATGGACATGGAAACGCCGTGCATCACCACGGGATATCTCTCGGCCACCTTGTCCAGGACGTACAGAGGGCGACCGCCGGTCCTCATGTAGTTCTCGCTCAGGAGTTCGAAGAGGTCAACGTCGGGAGAGTTGTCCAGCACATGGCGGTAGTGGACCGTCCGGAGACCGACACCAATCCCGAGATTCGGCAGGTTCCAGTGAGAAGGATTCACGTCGAGATTCCCTTCCTGTGCCCTTCTGACAGTCCGTGCCGCCATAACAGCAACGACGGCGGCCCGAAGGGCCTCCCCTGATAAACCGGCTGGGGCCGACCGGGGGAGTGTGGACGGGACCGGAGCCAGAGCCCCGGTCCCGTCTTGAATCACAGCTTCAGACTAGTTGGGTGGGATGGCGCAGCCACCCTGACCCTTGCACTCGTTGTGGCCGCGGCAATCGTTCTTGTCCGTCTTGCAGCCGCCGAGGCCCTTGCAGTCGTTGTGGCCCTTGCAGTCGTGCTTTGCCTCCGGGCTGGGGCAGCCGCCCTGGCCCTTACACTCGTTTTGGCCCGCACAACCGTTCTTGTCAGTACCACAGCCGCCTTGACCCTTGCAGTCATTCAGACCCTTGCAGGCATGAATGCCCGATCGCTCTTCGCCCTCGTCCCCGGCGTCGCCGTGGTCATGCCCCGAATGATCGTCGTTGGACGATCCGGAACCTGCCTGCGCCGAGTAGGACGGCGAGGTCGAGTTGGAAGGGTCAGCGTGGACGTTGATGTCCATGGCGCTGGCGATGCCGGCGCCGCCGATGACTCCGGCGGCCACGGCGCTGAGCAAGAGACTCATCTTCTTGCTTGCCATGCAGAATACCTCCTCAAAGGTATCAATGTAGTGAAAGTTAGACGGGCAGATGCCCGGTGCACCCTAGACGAACGAAACGCCCACAGGCAAGGAAAGTAACGAAACCTCGAATCCAGTTGGCTACCGTCCGCCAGGCCCCCGTGGGACCCAGTCGTTACTTGGTACCCCGTCCCTCGGAGAAGTTCCGTTTCGTGGCTAAAATCACAGGAACAGATCCCATCCTGCCATACCCGAGGAGATCGACTCGTCACACAAGCGCCCCGGAGCAGCTCGATCCGGCCCCGGCCGTACAGCCGTGGCAATGGCTACCCGTCGCCACAGGACGACCCTTCAGTTCCTCAAGATCCTGAACGTCGTGAATCGTCACGGGAGCCGACTCTCCGCCCATGGGCAGGTCGAGCATCTGATTGAAGTCACAGTCGTAGAGGCGGCCGTCCCAGCCGACGCTCAGGAGGGACCGGCACATCAGGTCGGGAACGGTTCCGGCGTTGAAGTGATTCACCAGGAGACTCATGTACGAGTCGGTCTCGCCATTGCGCATGAGCTGTTCGGCGAAGCGCTTGATCGGCATGTTGGTCAGGGTCAGCAGACTGTTGAACTCGATGCCGAAGAGCTCCCTGAGCTCCGACTTGTAGTCCTGCTCCAGATCCGGCTGCGGCGGCGGAAGGGATGCGCTTCCCGGGTTGTAGACCAGATCAATCACCAGGCCCGACCCGGCCTTGCCATAACCCAGGGCGTTCAACGACTGCAGCGCCTGGATGCTGGCATCGAAGACTCCCTGGCCTCGCTGGCGATCCACGTTCTCCTTCGAGTAACAGGGCAGGCTGGCAACCACGTGGACCCGCTGCTCTGCCAGAAAGGCAGCCAGGTCCTCCATCCCACCGACGCCGAGAATGGTCAGATTGCAGCGATCGATGACTTCCTTGCCCATTCGCCGTGCCTCCCGGACGATCATCCGGAAGTGGGGATTCAACTCCGGGGCGCCCCCGGTCAGATCGATCAGATCCAGGCCCGGGTTGGCCTCCATGAGCTCGACGATACGGGTGGCCACAGCCTCGTCCATGGACTCCGACCGATTGGGGCCCGCCTCGACATGACAGTGATGGCAGGCCTGGTTGCACCGCTTGCCCACGTTGATCTGCAACGTGGAGGTGCCTGTTCGCCGTAGCGGCCCCAGGCCGTTTCTACGCAGGGTCGCATTGAAGTCATGCTCCTCGACCAGCGGACGTTCTGCCAACTCTGTCGTGACCGTCTCGCTCAACAGCAGCCTCCGTTGCCGCCCGGTGTCGCAGGCCCGCAACTCTCAACTGCGGCCCCCGTTTCATCGCAATCTTCACCCTTGGTCTCCCGAGGATGCCGGATCAACGCCTCATCGGCGCAGGGGAACAGAGGGGCCTCTTCGAGAGGCACCAATTCCCTCGGCTCCACGGGCTCGATGTGAGACCTGTAGGGCTCGCGGGTGAATATCTTGAAAGTCTTCTCGCAAACCGCAGTCCGGACCCCTCGGCGGAAGGTATGGCCATCGTCATCAACGACCTGAAGGAACGGTCCCTTGTAGACCAGGGCGTGCTTCTGGTCGAAGCAGGGGCCCTCCTTGCCCTTGAAGGCAACGAGGGTCATGCTCCGGAACTCGATGCCCTTCACGGTCTGCCAGGGCTGCTCCTGTCGCTCCAGTATCTGAACGCCATAGAAACCGGCTTCCTCGAAAGCAGCGGGAAACAGATCCTCCCGGAAAGCGCCGGAGATACAGCCGCTCCATAGCTCCGGATCCTGCTGAAGCTCGACGGGGATGTCCTCGTCAGCCACGATGTCGGAGATCACCGCCCGGCCACCCCGCTTCAGGACCCGGAATATCTCCCGGAGTAGCTGCTTCTTGTCCTCCGGCCTGACCAGATTGAGCACGCAGTTGGAGATCACCACGTCAACGGAGTCATCGGCGATCAGAGGCTCATCCCGACGGAGCCGCTCCATCTCCGCCTCCAGGCGAGTCAGATCGGCTGCTCCCTGAACCGGGCTGGCCTTCAAGTAGGCATCCAGCTTGTCCTGGTCCAGTGCCAGGTCCTGAATGCGGGCCTTCCGGAAGGTGACATTGTCGTGACCGGCGCGGCTGGCGAACTCGGGCTGATTTCTCCGGGCCAGGGCCAGCATCTCGTCGTTCATGTCCACGCCGATGACTTGCCCCTCCGGGCCGACGACCTGGCTGGACATGAAGCAGTGCTTTCCCGAACCGGAGCCCAGATCCAGCACCGTCTCGGACGGGGCCAGATGGACCGTGGGATCGCCGCAACCGTAATCGACGTTCAGGACCTCTTCCGGAATTGCCTCGAGCAACTTGGCGTCATAGGACGTGGCACAGCACAGTGCCGCTTCGGGCTGTTGGGCCGCCTCGGTGTAACGAGTTCGCACCGACTCTTCGGCGCTGGTGACGCTGGTCACGCTCGATGTCATGGAACCTCCTGCAAGTCTCAGGTGTTGGGATCTATTCAGAACCGTTGATTCTGCGGCCTGAGCGCCGTCTCGATCAAGGATGAACCCTCGTTCAGAAATACGATCCTACCACCAGGGAGTAACGTTTGGTCCTCCGGGACGTGTATCGTCTTGACGGGAGTCCACTTCAGGGGCTCTCTTGAGACGGAGGAGGAGAGATGGCCTGGATTCAACACGTCCCTCGGAGTCGAGCGGAGGGGCGGCTTCTGGAAGTGTACCGCCAGTACCTGCCGCCCGATACAGAGGCGCCAGCCATTCTCGCCGTCGGTGGCCTCCATCCGGAGGGTCTCGGGGGACATCTCGGGCTCTACCAGCCGTTGATGTTTGGCCAGTCTCCTCTGAGTCGAGAACAGCGGGAGATGATCGCCACCGTCGTATCCAGCGTGAACGACTGCCACTATTGACTGCATCATCACGGAGAGGTCCTTCTCCGTCTCACCGGCGACGAGGCTCTTGTGGCAGGCCTGGCCCGGGACTTCACAGCCATCGCCCTCTCGTCGGCTAATCGGGCCATGCTCCTCTATGCCGCCAAGCTGACACGGCAGCCGGCGGCCATGAACCGTGTCGATGTGGAGGCGCTCCGGTCCGCCGGATTCGACGATCGGGCCGTTTTGGACATCGCCCAGGTGACGGCCTACTTCAACTTCGTCAACCGCCTGGCACAGGGCCTGGGAGTCGAGTTGGAGACTTCCTGGCAACTGCCCTTCCCTCCCCCCGAGTGAGACGACGGCAGCCGGGACATCGACCTCGGTTCCGTTTGCCAGAAGAGAATCGCGGATTATAATCAATCATGACGTGGCATCTACTATCGCGGTCAGGTTTCTCGGGTTCCTGGTGTTCGCCGTTGCGGCACAGCTGGCCTTTCTGCCGACCAAGCCGAACCTCTGGAGCGGATTGCGGTTGCCCTGGACACTGGCCGATGAGGAGGTCTGGGTCCGGGCCAACCGGATGTCAGGCTGCCTGATGGCCCTCTACGCCCTGCTGTTCTTTCTGCCT
>JAJFLN010000032.1 GCA_021772705.1 Candidatus Cloacimonadota bacterium
CACTCCTGTCACATCCAGGGGCCACCCGGCTGCCAGCACACTCTGGCGGGCGATACAGGCGCCCTGCTCGCCGGCCTGGCTCACACAGCCCAGGATCACGTCCTCCACGTCGGCGGCCGGGATGTCATGCCGGCTCATCAGATGGTTCAAGGTCTGGGCCATCAATTCCTGTGGGTGGACCCCGGACAGAGCTCCCTTATCCTTCTTCCCTCGTCCTCTGGGTGAGCGCACGGCGTCGATAATCCAGGCGGTTCCAGCCATCTCGGGTACCTCCTTCGACCTTCCAGCGGAAGGCTTCAGCTCTCGTGTTCCGGGTCAACAAACCGGCAAGACCGCCGGCCCGGCCCGGGGGGACTAGGAGTGTGTCGGAGAATTCTATCAGTCCGGCGCGCTATTGGTCCCGAACAAACAGGGAACAGGGAGCAGGCAACCGGGAACAGGCAGTGAGGAATTGGGCACGACTCAGGCTCAACTCCGGGTTTGGGTGAGGTGTCGTTCCTTTGCTTCTCGATTGACGTAGTCCGAGAGACTACTGCGACCGACTGGTGAAAGGAGCTGACATCGACTGAAATCGGCTGACGTGGGTCATGGCTTCCATTTTCCACTGCCTGTTCCCGGTCCCCTGTTGCCTGTTCCCTGTTAGTCTTTCTCCGACACACTCCTACCAGGTAGCGTACACTGATGCCGAGTCCTCCCTCCCGATGCGGATACGACACCGGGATATGAAACGCCTCTCTATGGTGAAACCGAACCTGCTGGGATCAGCGCAGAAACACAAAGACACGGAGACACGGGGTTCCCTGATCACCCAGCTGTCTCGGTTCCTCGGTGCCTCTCTGTCTCCCTGTCTTCACAAGCCTCGTCCTGTCGGGCAGCGTCACTCTCCCACGGATCCTGCCTCGCAGATCACCTCGGCCCGGTCGGTTGCCTCGGGATACAACCTGGTGGAGGTGCTGGTCACTTTGACCATCGTGTCGATCATCACCATCACACTGGTGAGCTTCGTCAACGACATCGACACCCGGCAGAAGGTCACCATCGCCAAGGCGGATATCAACCGCATCTCCATGGCCGCTCATCTTGCCGAGGCCGAGATGGACCGGGTGACCACGGCACCAGCCTCGAGCCTGGGTATCCTCAACCTGACCCCCACATCGAGACTGGCCTGGAGCCTCAGCCGCCGGCTGCTCGACCTGCCCGACACGGACCCCTGGGGGAACCAGTTCGTCGGAGAAGTCTCGGACAACTCCACCATCAGCTACCTTCGAGTGACCTCGGGGCTGGACCTGTCGCAATACACCACCTACCCCCCGTCGCCCTACATCATCGACGAAGGTCTCGGAAGGGTCATCTCCGCCGGCCCTGACGGCACGGTGGACACCCGGATCGGCCAGGACCCGGCCGACGCCGAGAACGACCTGGTCATCGAGTACCGCCACAAGCCCTGGCTGTTCTACAACGTGGGCGGCAAGATGTACGTCAACTCCGCTGACGGAGGCGCCAATCTGGCCAGCGGCACCGTGGGCATCTACCTTGGCGACGGAGTCAACGCACAGGTGTCGCCCGACGGCCTGAGATACGCTGCCATCCGGGATACTCAGCTGGTGATCGGCACCCTGGCCTGGGCGCTCCAGACCGACGGAGCCGCCCCGACTCCCAGGACCAACGAGGTGATCGTGGCGCCCAGGAACAGGGCCCTGACCCACACGGTCAACGGCTGGATCGAGAACACCGCAGCCGTCACGGTCAACTCCTCCGTGTTCCCCCTCTGGATGCCCGATTCCAGCGGCATTCTGTTCGTCCTCGGATCGGGAGAACTCTATCGCTACGACCCGGCGAGGGGTGCTACAACCGGCCCGGCTCGGGGCGAGCTCATCCGTCTGACGGCCCAGCGGCGCGTCAACGTTCAGGGTGCTACCCAGAACGAACGGGTCCTCCTGACCACACGGAGAAGCGCCTCCTACATGGATAAGGATCTGGCCACCTGGCTGACAGTCTCCGCCGACGGCAAGGTGGCCTTCCGGGCCGACGACAACACGATCTGGGCCATTCTTGGGGACGGCACGGCCAGAAGACGCATCAAGAGCGGCGGCGTCTTCAATCCCGTCGCATGGCTCGACAACAACAACCTCGCCTACTGGGACGAGAACGACAAGCGGATCTGGCGAATAGCCCAGGACGGGACCATCGACATCCCGCTCCACGACTCGTCGGTGAGAATCACCGATGTGGTCAATCCCGTACTTTCCCCCGCCGGAAAGTACCTGGCCTTTCTGGAGGACTCCAGCAAGGGCTATCTGCTGAAGACCGATGGTACGGGTTTCGTCACCAAAGAGTTGGGCACCAAAGACAAGTTCTTTCGGGCCAGCGATTTCGCCTTCAAGCCTCCCATCGTCTGGAGGCGCAAGAGCGACTGCGCCGGAAACCTGCTCTTCTACATCCCCAAGACCAGCAAGACACCGCCCATCAGCAACCAGGCTTTCAGCCGCAAGGACACATTCGTGGGCAACCCCGTGGCCGTGAACGACCCGGAGAACTGCGATCCCTCAGGCAGCACGCCGTTTAGCACCCGATCCAATCAGGCCAAGCTCCTGGAAGGACTGACCACCCTCTACTTCGCCCTCTCCCCGGACCAGAAGCTTTTAGCCGTGCTCTCCTCCACGGACTCCGACAAACGAGACGGGGATGGAACGGAGGGTGGAGTGTTCATTGTCCCTCTCCCCGGGTCGTCGAACGCTGTGACACAGCTGGACTTGCCGACCGTACCTGACGAGGCGCAGTACAACTATGTTGCGTGGTTGGCGAATTAGGGCGTTGGGGCCCAGGAACAGCACATGCCACAGACTGATTCGGCGATCGGCAAGATAGGGATCATCGGGCTGGGACTCATGGGGGGCTCCATGGCTCTGGCGGCGAGGAAGTTCCATCCCCGAGTCCGTATCGTCGCCTGCGACCGCAATCCGGACATCGGTGCCCAGGCTCTGAAGCTCGGGATGATCGATCACTTCTTGCCCCTCGAGGAGCTGGATGGCGGGGAGGCAGATCTGATCTTTGTCGCCACTCCCGTCTCCAGCATCGCTGCCATCGTTCGCCAGCTGCTCGACCAGGACAGACCTCCGGCGATCATCACCGATATGGGCTCCACCAAGGCCGGAATCGTGGAGGAAGTGGGACCAGCGGAAAACTCCTCGGCTTGCTACATCGGGGGCCATCCGATGTGTGGGTCCGAGCTCGAGGGACTGGAGGGTGCGGACCCATTCCTCTTTGAGAACGCCATCTACATCCTGGCATCCACTGCTGGTGTCGACCCGGAGAAACAGCGAGTGCTTCGTGACTTCGTCGGGGCCGTGGGAGCCATGGTGGTGGAGATGGAACCAGACCGCCACGACTCCATCGTGGCCCACACGAGCCACCTGCCCTACCTGGCGGCGACGATGCTCGTCGACACTTTTGTCAGCCAGTTCGAGGGAGACCGGCGTGCTCACACCATGGCCGCCGGCGGCTTCTACGACACGACCCGGGTCGCCAGCTGCCCTCCCGAGATGTGGCGAGAGATCTGCCTCGGCAATCGGAAGCACCTGCGAATCGCCGTCGATCGACTGGTCGACAAGCTGCAAGAGCTGGGCGCCGCCATCGAGAGAGGTGACGGCGACGAACTGCATCGGGCCTTCGAACGGGCTCGCCGGCTGCGATCGAGTCTGCCCCCCTACAGGAAGGGCCTCCTGCCGAACGCCTACGAGCTGGTCATCAAGGCCCAAGACCGTCCAGGGTTCATCGCCGAGGTGGCCGGCGTTCTCGGAGCCTGGCGGATCAATATCCGGGACATCGAAGTTCTGCATGTCCGGGAGGGCGAGGGGGGAACCCTGCTGGTCAGCGTCTCCAGCGAGGAAGAGGTGGGCCGTTCCCTGACGGCCCTGGAAGGGGCGGGTTTCGTCGCCCGCCGGAGGTAGCCCTTTGCCGCGCAAGTCCTCTCCTCTGTTCCAGCTGACAGACAGCTCCGTTCGCATCGGCCGGCAGATCCGCCCCATGGAGGTCGCCCTGGAGATGCCCGGGGACAAGTCCATCTCACATCGTTCCTTATTGCTGGCCTCCCTGGCCTCCGAACCTGTCCGCATCGAGGGCCTGCTCGGCTCCGCCGACGTGGGGTCGACGCTGGCAGCGATCCGGAAGCTCGGCGCCAGGGCCCGGAGGACCGGCGAGTCCGATTGCTGGATGATTCAGGGGAGGGGGATCGAAGGTTATCGAGAAGCCGAAGGCCCCATCGACTGCGGCAACTCGGGGACCACAGTCCGGCTTTTGACGGGCCTGCTCGCTGCCTCACCCATGTTCTCCATCGTCACCGGGGACAGCTCGCTGCGACGGCGCCCCATGGCCCGGGTCGTTCGACCCCTGGCGGCTGCCGGGGCGACTCTTCTGGGGCGGGACGGAGGCCGGTTGCTGCCTCTGGCTATCCAGGGCTGCCGGATGAACGCATTCGACTGCGAGATTCCGGAGCCAAGCGCCCAGGTAAAGACAGCCATGCTGCTGGCGGCGATGAAGTCCAGCGGAGTGAGCCGGATCACTCAGGAGTCCCGGACCCGGGATCACACGGAGCGGATGTTCCGCTACCTGGGAGTTCCGTTGACGAAACGGGGCGCCACGCTGGAGGTGACAGGTCCTGCCGAACCCCGTGCCCGGGAACTCCAGGTCCCGGGCGATCCATCCAGCGCCGCCTTCTTCGCCGTCGCCGCCCTGGCCGTTCCGGGCAGCCGGATCGAGATACGCCGGGTCTGCCTGAATCCAACCCGCATCGGATTCGTGAAGGTCCTGCAGAGGATGGGAGCCTCGATCCAGATCCGGAAGACCGGGGAGGCCTGCGGCGAGACCATCGGAGACCTGATTACGGAGCACGGCCCCCTGAGAGGCGTGGTGGTCCGGGCCGCCGAGATCCCCTCCCTCGTCGATGAGGTGCCCGTTCTGGCCGTTGCGGCCTGTTTGGCGGAGGGACTCACACGATTCCGAGGCATCTCGGAGCTGCGGACGAAGGAGACCGATCGGGTGGCGGCCCTGGTGAGAGAGTTCTCGGCCATGGGAGCCGCAATCGAGGCCATCGACGACGACCTGATCGTTCGAGGTCCCAGCCCCCTCACGGGCGCCTCCGTCGAATCCCATCACGATCATCGGATGGCCATGTCTCTGTCCGTCGCAGCTCTGGCCGCCAGTGGGGTCACGGAGATTCTGGGACATCGGTGCGTGAAGATCTCCTTCCCGCACTTCTTCGACCAGCTGGCAGAGATCTCCGGCCGCACCGCCCAGTGATCGGTCTGAGGCTGTCCCCGGGTCGCGCCGGACCCTTCGAGGGGCTTTCACCCCGTTCGTCCCACTATGGATGCCCGCATCCAAGACGACTGAATGGCCGAGTTTTCCCGATCCGTTCGTCCTACTATGGATGCCCGCATCCAGGACGACTGAATGGCCGAGTTTTCCCGATCCGTTCGTCCTGAGCCTGTCGAAGCATGT
>JAJFLN010000311.1 GCA_021772705.1 Candidatus Cloacimonadota bacterium
CAGGGGCCATTGGCCCCTGGACCCCGATGAACAGGTCAGGCTTTCGTGTGTTATTCAAGTGTTCGTCAGCACTCTCAGTCCCACCAGTCCAATTGGGGGTTTGGGGGAGCTGGCTCCCCCAACAGGGTGTGGGGCAGAGCCCCACTACAACAAAATCCGTCTTATCTCAGGGGTATTGAGGCTAGACTGGACCTCGATGGACGGCAAGGCGCCCCCGCCGAGGAGGACAGTCACTCGTCATGCCCTGTTGCTGACGGGGGTGGTGATCCTCAGCTTCCTGGCCAGCGGGACGCCGCTGATTCAGCGCTTCGAGGCGATCACCTTCGACATGCGCCTCGCTTCTCGGCCTCCTCGCCCCGTGCCGGAGGAGATCGTCTTCTTCGACATCGACGACGAAGCCTTGAAGCAGATCGGCCGCTGGCCCTGGCCCCGATCGAGGCTGGGGGAAGTGGTCTCGGCCATCTCCCGGGCCGGCGCCCGAGGGGTGTTCCTCGATATCGAGTTCCCCGAGAAGTCTCGCCTCACGGTGCCGGAAGCTGCCGGCTTCCGGTCCACCACGGAGGCGATTCGCAAACCCCTGGCTGAACATGTTCAAGGCCTGGAGTCCTTCGCCGCCCAGATGACGTCCACCGGTCCCGTCAAGGACCTGTCCCGGCAGGTGCGACGACTGGCGACTCATCTGGACTATCGGATTCGCAGCGCCGTGGACTCCCTGGAGGCCGCAGTGGAGGATCCGGATCGAGAGCTGGCCCGGGCCCTGGCCGCCAGCGGTTCGGCACACGGCGTCTGCTATCTCGTCATTCCTGCGTCAGAGGAGGAGCGGCACGTGACCCGGGTTCGGGAGACCCTGGTCGACTGGCTCAGGGAGAACCAGGAGGCGACTCAGGAAACGCTGCCGAAGGAGTTCAGGGACTATCCCCGTGCCGAGGAGATCCTGCAACACGCCCGTCTGCGGAACCTCCTGGCCCGGAAGATCGACATCTCCACCGACGAGGCGGCCCAGGAGCTCCACGTCGACCGGAGACAGGTAGATCAGCGAATCGAGTCCGCCCGGGTCCGGGAGATGCGTCGGATCGTTCGAAACGTGATCGCCCGGGAACCAGGAGCCACTGCTGCCGAGCAGGTGGCAGCGGCCCTCGCCATCCTGCAACCCGCAGATCCGCAGCGGCTGAAGTCCCAGCTCGATGCCCTGGCGGAGGTGGAGGCAGTCGCCCACTACGTGCTGCAAAGATGGGGGCTGCAGCCCAGGGACGGACCGGTGAAGCTCGAGCTGCCCCGGGCTCCCAGCTTCTTCCCCCCCATTGGCTCCCTGGCCCGGCAGTTCGCCTCCGTCTCCTGCAGCAACGCCTTCGCCGACGAGGACGGTGTCCTCCGCCGCGTCAGCCTTCTCTGGCAGGTGGAGGATCGGTTCCTTCGCAGCGCAGGGCTCACCCTGGCCATGGCCCATGTAGGCGCCGATCCCTCGACACTGGAGATCGTTGCTGGACCGGCTCTTCAGTTCCGATCGAGCCAGGAGAAGATCTATCGAGTTCCCGTGGACAGGGAGGGCAGGATACTGGTGGACTGGGCGGGGCAATGGGGGACCTATCCTCACTTCTCTCTGGCCGGTGTCTGGGATCTGGTTCAGCTGGAAAAGGCCTACGAGGCCCGGCTGCGGAAACTCGACAAGACCGGTCTGGCCGAGCAGCTTGGACGGCTTCGAGCCCGGGCGCGGGCCGGCGAGCTTCGCATCTCCGTCGCATCCCGGGGGTCCGGCGAAGCCACCACGTCCATCGAGATACCCATCGCCGACAGGATCGACACCCTGGAGTCGCAGATCCTGGCCGCTGCCCAGGAGGGCCTCGACTATCAGCTCAGCAAGATCGAGGCTGCCGGTGAGCCCAGCTCGGATCGAGACCGGAAGAGACTGGCCCGGCGTCAGGAGTACTACCAGAGGAACCTGGCCATCATGCAGGACGCCGGGAGCCTGAAGCAGAACCTGCGAGATCGGCAGCGGCAGCTGGATGAGATGGCCCGAGGACGGCTCTGTTTCGTCGGCGCCACGGCCTCCGGAACCGTGGACCTCACGGTGATGCCCTATCAAGAAGCCTACCCTCGAGTGGGTCTCCACGCCAACGTGGCCGGGTCGATCCTGGCCGGCAGGTATCTGTACCGGGCAACGGACCTGGAGAACCTGGCCCTCATCGCCGGCTCTGCCCTGATCACGGGCAGCCTCTTCACCCTGTCCAGTCTCCAGGCGGGGCTCCTGCTCGGCCTCGCACTCATCGCGACCTACTGGGTCCTCTCCATGCTCATCCTGACGGGAACGGGAACCTGGATTCCCGTGATTGCTCCCACCCTGGCCATCGTCCTGACGGGGAGCAGCCTGCTCGTGGGCCGGTACTTCACGGAGGTCCGGAAGAAGCGGGAGCTGGAGAACATGTTCGGCTACTATCTCTCACCTGAAGTGATCCAGCAGTTGAAGGCGGATCCCACCATGTTGAAGAGAGGCGGTGTTGAAGCGGAGATCACCTCGTTCTTCACGGACCTGGCGGGCTTCTCATCCGTGGCGGAGCACATCCCTCCGGCTGAGGTGGTGGCCCTGATCAACGATTACCTGGGCCAGTGCACCGAGATCCTGCAGAAGTACCACGGCACCCTGGAGCGATACGAGTGTGATGCAATCCGGGCCATGTTCGGATCCCCAGTGAACGTCAGCGACCACGCAGAGCGAGCTTGCCGGACCGCCTTGGAGATGCACGCCGTGGTTCAGCGGATGCGGGCGGAGGCCCGGGCCCTGGGCCGGCCCGACTTCG
Source organism: Candidatus Cloacimonadota bacterium (assembly GCA_021772705.1). GTDB lineage: Bacteria > Muiribacteriota > UBA6191 > JACPRK01 > JACPRK01 > OFTM100. Next base: position 2,796 of record JAJFLN010000311.1, read on the forward strand.
CCATGCGGCTCGGCCTCAACACGGGAATGGCCCTGATCGGCAACATCGGCGCCAAGAACCGGTTCACCTTCACCATGATGGGAGATTCGGTCAACCTCGCCGCCCGGCTGGAGGCCATCAACAAGCAGTACGGTACGAGCATCATGGTCGGCGAAGCCACCCGGAAGATGGCCGGCGACGCCATCGAGGTCCGGGAGCTGGATCAGGTCCGTGTCGCCGGCCGCCAGACACCAGTCCGCATCTACGAGCTACAGGGCATGGCAGGTGAGGCCTCGGAGTCACAGAAGCAAGTGGCTGCTCACTACGGAAAGGGACTGGCCGCCTATCGCCTGGGCAACTGGGCCGAGGGGATCGAGCACTTCGAAGGGGCCAACGCCGTCGGAGAGGGGGATCCTCCGTCAGTGATCATGGCCAACCGCTGCCGGGACAACGCCAGCAATCCGCCGGCGGACTGGGACGGAGTGGTGTCTCTGCAGAAGTAGGGAGACCGCGGGTGCGCAGCCGTCATCCGTTCATGGTTCGCTGGATTCTCTGTCCAGGTTCAGGAGCTATTCGCCCTACTATGGATGCCTGCATCCATAGTGGGGCGAACGGGTAGAAGCTTGTCCCGGCGTATGATCACGAGAAAGCCGCACCCAGCTCCGGGCTGCCTCAGACCGGGTCTCGGGGGTTCTTGATCTCCGGGTAGGTGGTCAGGTCCTCGATCCGGTAGATGAACTTCTCCCGGGAGTCCGCTGGCGGCGGATGGATGCCCGTGTCCATCCGGATCGCGTCACAGGGGCAGGCCTCGACGCAGAGGCCGCAGTAGACACACTCCAGCATGTCGATATTGTAGAGCGACGGGTACTTCTCGGCCTCGCCGTCGGCCCCTTCCTTGGCTTCGATCTGGATGCACTTGGCGGGACAGGCTGTGGCGCAGAGCATGCAGGCCGTACACTTGAGCATGCCGTCTTCCTTTTGAGTCAGACGGTGCCGGCCCCGGTATCTATGAGCCACGGCCTTCATGATTTCCGGATAGGAGATGGTCGGCATCCCCCGCATGTTCATCATATTACGGAGCAGGTTCCGGATCGTGATCATCAGTCCCTTGACGATCTCGACGACGTAGACCTGCTCCTTGAAGTCCATCGACATCAGAGTGTTCCCTTCATCCAGCCCAGTCCCAGCAACACCAGCGCCGTGACGAAGACGTTGACGATGGACAGGGGCAGAATCACCTTCCAGCCCAATCGCATGAGTTGATCATACCGGAAGCGAGGCAGGGTCCACCGGACCCAGATGAAGAGCCAGCAGAAGAAGAGGGTCTTCCCGGCAAAGGCAAGGAACTGACAGAGTACCCGCAAAGGCTGTCCCACCGTCGCCTGAAGCGCCTCCGTCGTCACCCAGGGCACCTGCCACCCACCGAAGAACAGGGTCACCGTCAGGGCCGAGAGGGTGACCATCGCCACGTACTCCCCCATCATGAACATGGAGAACTTCATGCCCCCGTACTCGGTGTGATAACCGGCTACCAGCTCCGATTCCCCTTCAGGCAGATCGAAGGGATTCCTGTTCGCCTCGGCGAATGCGGCGATGAGGAAGAGGAGGAAGCCCAGGGGCTGCATCAGAACGCCCCAGGCAGGTATGACGCCGAAGAATGTCTCCCCCTGCAGCCGGGCAATCTCGTTGGGGTTGAGGGACCCGTAGACCAGCAAAGCTCCAAAAATCGACAGGCCCAGACTCAGCTCGTAGCTGATCATCTGGGCCGTGCTCCTCAGTCCACCCATCAGGGAGAACTTGTTGTTCGATGCCCAGCCAGCGAGGGTGATCCCCAGGACAGAGATGGAGGAGACGGCGAACATGTAGACGATGCCGTACTCCAGCTCGGCGACGGACATGGGGATCTCGGCGCCCATGAGGAAGATGTGATCCGCCAGGGGTACGACGGCCAGGGTCAGGAGAGCCGGAACCACGACCAGAGCAGGGGCCAGAGGGTAGAAGATCGGGTGCGCCTTGGTGGGCCGGAAGGGCTCCTTGAAGACGCATTTGATCGCGTCGGCGAAGGGGTGGAGCAATCCGAAGAGGGTGATCGGTCCGATGTTGGCCCGGTTGGGTCCGTGACGGTTCTGGATGAAGGCACTGCCACGGCGCTCCATCCAGACCAGAAGCGGAATCGAGTTCAGGGCCATGACTGGAATGGTCACGGCCTTGATGATCCCGGCGATGTACTCGATGTTCATCTCCGCTCCTCCATCGATCAGGTCGCCGCCGGCTGCTCAGAGCCGGGACCGTAGGAGAGCCTGGGCACGACGGTCTCGCCGCCAGCGCCCAGGGCTCCGTCCTTTCCGATGGCCGGATAGGACAAACCACCGTAAAACCGGATACGGGAGGCCAGCTCATCGAATACTGCCTGCGGCCTGACGGCCTGGGTCTTCTTGCCAAGAGCGGCGGCGACACAGTTGAAGAGCGCCAGAGTCTCCCGGGCCTCGCCCCTGGCGGGGAACGCTCTCCAGACTCGCTGGACCCGTCCATCGAACCGGGTGTAGGTCCCCTCTTCTTCCACCCACGACGCCAGAGGCAAAACGATGTGAGCCATCTTGGTCAGCTCGTTCTCCAGGGTGCTTCCCACGACGAGACAGGAGACCTTCTCCAGGGCCGAGTGCCACCGCTGGTGATCCTCCACCCGGGAAAGCAGATCCTGATCCAGGATCAAGAGGAACGGCAGCTTTCCGGCCTCGGCCGCCTCGAGGATCTTCTGCAACGCCTCTCCCTGAGGATCGAAGTGAGGCAGGATCTCCTCCACCCCTCGCCGGTTCGGGTTCTTGTCGGCCCGGATCAGGAAATCGTCGGCCCGGCGGCCCTCGATGGGACCGATGTCGCTGGTGACGGCGGCGAATCGCTGGGACTTGAGCGTCATCTGGAAGAACCGGCCGAACTCGTAGAGGGACTCGTTGGTCATCCTGGGAGAGGCGATTCCGGCAGCCCGGTTTCCGGCGTGCAGGATCGCTTCGGCGATCCGCTTCAGCACCTCGTCCCAGCCGGAGCGGGACTGTCGATGGTCCTCGCCACGGACCAGGCAGCACTTCACCCGGTCTTCACTGTTGACGAAGGTGTACTCCAACCGTCCCGTGTCACACATCCAGGGACCGTTGACGCCGTCGTTCTCCCGGGGGCGGATCCTGTAGACGTGCCCCTCGTCATGCTCCACGTTGATGTTGCAGCCCGTGGCGCAGAAGGTGCAGATCGAAGGTGTCTTCTTCAGGAACCAGACCCGCTTCTTGAACCGGAAGTCCTTGGAAGTCAGGGCGCCGACGGGACAGACGTCGACGGTGTTCAGGCTGTAGACGTTATCCAGGGGCTGGCCCGGGAAGGTGGTCAGGATGGTCCTGTCCCCTCGGTTGACCGTACCCAGGGAGTGATCGTCGGCGAACTCCTCCAGGAACCGGACGCACCGGGTGCAGAGCACGCATCGCTCCTGATCCAGCTTGATGGTGGGACCCAGGTCGACCCGTTTGGGCTTGTGGGTCTTCTCCACTTCCATCCGTGAAGGCTCGGAAGAGAACTTATAATACTGGTCCTGCAGGGGACACTCGCCTGCCTTGTCGCAGATGGGGCAATCGATGGGGTGGTTCACCAGGAGGAACTCCAGGACCACGCGCTGGGCGTCCTTCACCTTGTCCGTCGTGGTGTGGACCACCATCCCTTCGGCGGCCTCCGTCGTGCAGGACGTGAGCAGCTTGGGGATCTTCTCGATGTCGACGAGACACATCCGGCAGTTGCCCGCCACGGAGAGGTTCGGATGGTAGCAGAAGCGGGGGATGTCGATGCCGAGCTTCTCTGCGGCATTCATCACGGTCTGGCCCTTCTCGACTGTCACTTCCTTGCCGTCAATCGTCAGCTTCGGCATCGGGTCACTCTCCCCAGCCGGCGCAGCTGCCGGGCTCCAGGTGCGACTCGAACTCGTCGCGGAACTTGTTCACAAAGCTGGTGATCGGCATGGCCGCCGCATCGGCGAGGACGCAGATCGTCTTGCCGCACATCTGATCGCAGGCGTTCAGCAACAGGTCCAGATCGTCTCGGGTCCCCTCCCGATTCTCCAGGCGATCCAGGATCTTGTGGACCCAGCCCGTCCCCTCCCGGCAGGGAGTGCACTGGCCGCAGCTCTCGTGGTGGTAGAAGCTCGCCAGCCGGGCCGCCACGGCGACGACACAGACCGAATCGTCGATGACGATGACGCCGCCGCTGCCGGCCATGCTCCCCGCCTTCTGCAGGGATGTGAAGTCCATCTGGACGTCGAGCTCCTCCTCCGTCAAGACCGGGCTCGAGGAGCCGCCAGGAAAGACCGCCTGCAGCTTCCGCCCTTCCGGGACGCCGCCGCAGTGCTCGTAGATCAGGTTCCGGGCAGTGACTCCCATGGGCAATTCGTAGAGCCCCGGTTTCTGCACGTGGCCACTGACACAGAAGATGCGAGTCCCGGCGTTGCCCTCGCTGCCGATGCCGACGAACCACTCGGAGCCCTTCTCGAGAATGGCCGGCAGGAAAGAGAGGGTCTCCACGTTGTTCACCACCGTGGGACCACCAAAGGCGCCGACGATGGCCGGGAAGGGCGGCTTGATCCGGGGCTGGCCGGGCTTGCCCTCCAGGCTCTCGATGAGGCCCGTCTCCTCGCCACAGATATAGGCTCCAGCTCCACGATGGATCGTCACTTCCAGGTCGAAATCACTGCCCAGGATTCCCTTGCCGATCAGGTTCGCCTCCCGGGCCTCGTCCAGGGCCCGCTGCACGGACTCGATGCCCTTGGTGAACTCTCCACGAATGTAGATATAGGCGTCGTGAATGCCGACGGCGTAGGCGCAGATCAGGATGCCCTCGATCATCATGTGAGGGTTGCGCTCCAGGATCTCCCGATCCTTGAAGGTACCGGGCTCGCCCTCGTCGGCGTTGACACAGAGGTACTTGGGCTTCGTTGATTCCTTCGGAATGAAACCCCACTTCACTCCTGCCGGGAAGCCGGCGCCGCCCCGGCCCTTCAGGTTGGCGGCCTTGACCAGATCGATGACGGCCGAAGGCTCCATCGTCTCCAGGGCCTTCTTGAAGGACTCGTAGCCTCCCCGCTCCTTGTAGGTTCCGATCCGGCACAACCCTTCGGCATCGATGTCCTTCGACACAACGGGCTCCGGCCCCGAGGTCCGTAGGTGGATACCTTGCCGCTCCTTCAGGTCGCCGCCGGCAGCCAGGTCGTCGAGCATGGCCTCCATCTCTTCCGGCGTCAGGTCCTCGATGTACTCGTCGTTGATTCGCATCACCGGCGCCGTACCGCAGGAGGCGAGGCACTCCACTTCCTGGAGGGAGAACAGCCCGTCTTCGGTCTTGCCTCCCGGCTCGATGCCGAGTTTGTCCAGGACCTTCTTCAGGATCTTCTGGGCCCCTCGAAGGGAACAGGAGATGTTCGTGCAGAGCTGGAGGTCGAACTTTCCGGGAGGACGACGGTGATACATCGTGTAGAACGAGACACACCGGTAGACATCCATGGGGGGCACACCGACGGCGCGGGCCACGAGGAGCATGGCCCGGTCCGAGACCCAGCCGAACTCCCGCTGGGCGATGTGCAAGGCTGGCAATATGGCCGCTCGGTTCGTCGGGTAGTGAGCCTTGATCCCGGAGATCTCGTCCAGAACCTCCTGAGAGAACTCCGGCGCCGGACTCTCTCCCGCTGCCGTCTGCT
>JAJFLN010000312.1 GCA_021772705.1 Candidatus Cloacimonadota bacterium
TTCGTCGGTTCGTCCAGCAGTAACACGTCGGGATTCCGGACCAGCGCCGCGGCGATTGCCAGCCGCTTGCGCCAGCCTCCCGAGAGGGACTCGACGGACGCATCGTTATCAGGGAATCCCGCACGAGATAGGGTCGAAGCGACCCGTGTAGTCGCGTCCACCTCGTCAGACACTGCTCCCATGAGGGCATCGTTGACCACCGATTTCACTGTCGCTCCCGGGGCGAACCGCGGGACTTGGGGGGCGTGGGCCACGACGGTCTGGCCTCGGGTGGAGCACGACCCGCGGTCCGGCTCCTCCAGCCCAGCGGCGATCCTCATGAACGTCGACTTGCCGGCACCGTTGGGGCCGATCATCCCGACGCGATCGCCCTCGGCGACGGACACCGAAACCTCTTCGAACAGGGTGCGCGAACCGTATGAGCTGGAGATGGAATGGGTGGCGAGTAGAATGGCCATCTGGGCCGATCCTATCAGGTCCGAAGTACCGCCAGGCCTGACACTCTCACTTCGCGGCTCCTACTCCGGGGCGAGCCGAACCGGCTCCCTCACTCAGGCCGCTGCCGAGTTCATCGCACTTCTGTGAGGCAGCAGGCAAGTCAGCCTCGAGCCGTGTGCGACTCCGGGTCAGTCCATGTCCAGTCTTCTGCCACCCGGCAATTCACCGGCTCATCGATAGTCCTGGAATAGAACCACCCTGCAGTCGGCTGTCTACCGGAGTAGCCGGCCGCCATCGACCACCAGGGTCTGGCCCGTGATGTAGTCCGGGCCGGTGACGAGGAATCCAACGGTTCGAGAGATGTCCTGTGGCTCTCCCTCCCGCTTCATGGGAACAGCGGATCGGATCTGCTGCTTGTGGGACTCTGTTGCCCCCTCATGAAACAGTACGGTTCCCGGGGCCACGCAGTTGACCTGTACCTGGGGTGCCAGCTCGAGGGCCAGACTCTCGGTCATCATCACCACACCCGCCTTGCTCACGGAGTAAGCCAGACGGCCCGGCCAGGGCTTGAAAGAGCCGACGCAGCCGATGTTGACTATCTTGCCTTCTCCCCGCTCCCGAAAATGCAGACCTGCCCGGCGGGCACAGAGCCAGCCGGCCTTGAGGTTCACGTTCAGAATTCGGTCCCAGGCCTCGGAGTCCAGCTCCTCCACGGAGGTGGGGTAGAAGACGGCGGCACAGTTGACCAGTACGGCAAGCTCGGGAAAGGTGGCCAGAACCCGATCCATCATGGACTCGATTGACGTGGGGCTGGCCAGGTCGGCCCGAAAGGTATCGCTTCGGCGCCCCATCTGGCTGATGGCCCGGGCCGTACTCGCCGCTTCTGGCTCGGATCGGTTGAAGTGGACCGCCACGTCAGCCCCCAGCCGCGCCAACTCGAGGGCGATCTCTCTGCCGACTCGTTGTCCGGCACCCGTGACCAGAGCGGCCCTGCCTTTCAACTCCATTGGCGGGTCCCTCCCGGGAAAATCACATCTCGAGGACGCGCTTGACGGCCGAGATGATCTGCTCTTCCTTGAGTGGCTTGACGATGAAGTCCAGGGCGCCGAGGCCGATGGCCTCGCGAATGACGTTCTCCTGTCCAACGGAGCTGACCATGATGATCTTGGCGTCCGGATCGTTGCCCAGGATCTCCTTGACCGCCGAGATGCCGTCCACGTTGGGCATGGTGATGTCCATTGTCACCAGATCGGGCTTCAACTCCGAGTAGAGTTCGATGCCCTTCTTACCGTCCTCTGCCTCGCCGGCGACAGTGAAGCCATTCTTGGCGAACATGGCCTTCAGGATGCGCCGAATGATCGCCGCATCATCGACGATCAAGATGCGCTTACTCAGACCACTGACCGAAGCGGCCGAATCTGGATTGTTCGAAGCTGCAGCGTCCACGTTCTCTCGTCACTCTAGACAGGGTCCACACGGTGGTGAAGACCTGTCTGATTGTTAGTACAAACGCCCGTCGAGGTCAAGCCAGGCCGATCTCTAGGGTGCGAATTCGCGGGGAGCAGATTGGCCTGAGTCCTGGCCCGATTTCCCGATGCGAGCCCTGACATCGGCGACACTCCCTGGTGACTCTATGGCCCGTTCTCCCTTTGTGAGTCCCATTTCTCAGGTTTCTCGGACTGTATTGCCGCCCGCTCCGCTAAGAGCTTCCGGCAACTTCCAGAATCTCGCCGGATGGGATGGACCCTTCCCGGACGATGACGGCCTCGCCGTCCCGTAGCGCCACCACCGTCGAGGGGAGGCCCGAGCTGGGCTCGTCGTTGTTGGCGATCAAGACCGGGCCGTTGCAGAGTACTCGGGCTACTTGCAAGGCGTCTAAAAGAGGGGGGCGACCGGTGCGATTCGCGCTCGTGCAGGCCAGCGGGGCGCCGTCCAACTTCCGGAGGATCTCCTGCACCAGCCGGGTATCCGGGACACGGAGGGCGACCGTGCCGTCCGGTGCCCGGACGTTCTCGAGCTTCCCTGGCCGGGGAATGCCCACCAGGGTCAACCCCCCAGGCCAGTACCGCTTTGCCAGTCTCGCGAATGGCTCGGGAAAGTCCTGGAGCAAGCTCCCGGCGGATTCGACTCCCGCGACAAACGCGGGCAAGGAACGAGACAGGTCCCGGTGCTTCATGTCGAATATTGCCTTCACGGCGCTTCCGTTCTCTTCCAGGGCAGCCACGCCCCACACCGTATCCGTCGGCAGGGAGATCACTTCCCCGTCCCGGAGTGCCGAGGCGAGCTGATCGAGCTTCTGCTCGTAGCCCGCCGTTCCGATCTCGGCCTCCTTCATGTAAAGGACCTGAGACATCAGCTCTCCTTTCCCTCTTGATGCGGCCAGCGTCCTTCTGCCATTCGGTCGTGCCCTGCCAGGTCCTTCCCGATGTTCACGTCCTTGAAGCCGGCCCGGATCAGCAAGGCTGCAACGGCTTCTTCCTGATTTCGGGCCATCTCCATCAAGAACCAGCCGCCGGGCGCCAGCTGTCTGCCCGCCTGGGATATCAGCCGCCGAACAACGTCGAGGCCGTCATCGCCGGCGAAGAGGGCCTGCGAGGGCTCGTGGAGTAGGATCTCGGGCTGAAGCTGGTCTCTGTCCCCCAGAGGCAGGTACGGGGGGTTGGAGACGATCAGGTCCAGCAAGGCCGCCGGCTCCCGAGCCGAGAGCAGATCGCAGATGGCGAACTGTACCTGAACGGCTGCGAGTTCGGCGTTTCGCCGGGCGAGCCGCACGGCCTTCTCCGACAGATCCGAGGCCCAGATCAAGGCGCCCGGAAGGTGCCGTGCCAGCGTGACTGCCAGACATCCGCTCCCGGTTCCCACGTCTGCGATTCGTGGTGGGGCGGAGCGGGAGGACATGAGCTCCAGGGCCCTGTCGACGAGCAACTCTGTTTCAGGGCGAGGGATCAGCACCCCTGGCTCCACCTCGAATGCGATGGAGTAGAACTCCTGACGGCCTCGGATGTACTGCATGGGTTCGCGGCTGGCCCGGCGCCGGCCACGGAGGTCGGCGCACTCCTCGTCCTCTCGTGATATCGAGTCCGTCCATCTGGCATATACGCCGGACCTCTCGACTCCCAGGCAGTCGGCGACGATCAGCTCCGCTTCGAACCTTGGACGGGGAATCCGGGCGTCTGCCAGCAGGTCTTCCAGCCGGCGAACGACCTGACCCAGCTCGGTCATTTCAGGTCGAGCCCCTTGAGACGAGTCTCCTGCTCCGCGACCTTCAGGGCATGGACGATTGGTTCGATGGCCCCTTCCATGATCTCCTTCAACTGGTAGAGTGTCAGGCCGATTCGATGATCCGTCAGACGGCCCTGGGGGAAATTGTAAGTCCGGATTCGTTCGGACCGATCACCCGTTCCTACCTGAGCTCTGCGGTTATCGGCCCGGGCTCCGTCAATCTTCTCTCGCTCCGCCTCTAGCAATCGGGCTCGCAGGACCCGCATGGCCTTGGCCTTGTTCTTGTGTTGAGACTTCTCGTCCTGGCAGGTGACCACCAGGTTGGTGGGCAGGTGGACGATACGGACCGCCGAGTCCGTGGTGTTGACGCTCTGACCGCCGGGCCCGCTCGAGCGCATGATGTCGATCCTGAGATCCCGATCGTCGATGACCACATCCACGGCTTCTGCTTCGGGGAGGACGGCGACGGTGACGGTGGAGGTATGAATCCTCCCCGACGCCTCCGTGACCGGTATCCGCTGAACCCGGTGAACGCCGCTCTCGTACTTGAGCTGGCTGTAGACGGCCTGACCTTCGAGGCTGAAGATGACTTCCTTGAACCCGCCAATCCCCGTTTCACTGCTGGAGATCAGCTCGGATCGCCACTTCCGGCCCTCAGCGAATTTGCTGTACATCCGATAGAGGTCGCCAGCGAAGAGGGCTGCCTCGTCTCCCCCGGCGCCAGCACGAATCTCGACGATGGTGTTTTTCTCGTCCAGGGGGTCCTTGGGAAGCAACTCCAGCCTGAGCTGAGCCTCCATCTCGGACATCTTCTGACGATTCTGCTCCAGCTCCTGCTCCAGGTAGGCCTTCATCTCGGCGTCGGACTCCGATTCGAGCATCGATCGGGAGTCCTCGGCGTCCGTCGCCAGCTTCTTGTACGCCCGGTAGAGTTGAACCGTGCTCTCCAGGGACGACCGGGCGATGGTCACTTCCTGATATCGAGCCCGGTTTGCCAGGAGTTCCGGATCCGCAAGCTGCTGCTCCAGTTCCTGGAACCGGGCTTCCATCCGATCGAGCTGTTCGAACATGTTCAGTCCTGCCGGATCACATCCGGTGAATGACTTCCTTGACGAGCTTGACGAATCGAGGCTCGGCTGCCCGGGCGGCGGCGATGACCTCTTCGTGACTGACGGTCAGGTTCGGTTCTCCCGTGGCCATGTCCGTGATGACCGAGATGCCCAGTACTTCCTCGATGCCCGCCTGTCTGGCCACGATGACCTCCGCCACGGTGGACATGCCCACGGCGTCGATACCGAGGCGGTTCATCATCCGCAGCTCTGCCGGGGTCTCGTAATTGGGACCCGTCACGGCGGCGTAGGTGCCCTTCTGCAGCCGGATTCCCAGCTCGGCTCCGCAGGTCTCGGTCAGGCCGATGAGCCGCTTCGAGAAGGGGGCCGACATGTCCGGAAACCGAGGCCCCAGCCGATCGTCTGTTTCACCGCGCAGGGGGCTGAGGAACTGGAAGTTCAAGATGTCGTCGATGATCATGAGGTCACCGATGGCGAAGGTTCGGGTAATGCCTCCGGAGGCGTTGGTGACGACCATCCGAAGAATGTCCAGAGCCCGGAACACCCGGACCGGGAAGGTGGTCTGTGCCGGCGTGTATCCTTCGTAGATGTGGGCTCGGCCCTGCATCGCCAGGACTCGCTTTCCTGCGAGACCGCCGACGATCACCTGTCCCGAGTGGCCCTCCACAGTGGACACGGGAAAGTGAGGGATCTGCTCGTAAGGCACGCGAATCGGCTGTTCCAATTCGTCGGCCATCGGTCCCAGGCCCGAGCCGAGGATGACTGCGACGTCAGGCTGGTCGCCCATCCGCTCTCGCAGAAAGGCTGCTGCTTCCTGAACTGAATCGTAGGTCTTCATGGTCATTAAGTATAGGGGAGGCAAGGGGGTAAGGAACAGACAGCAGAGCATGTGGGAATCGGGTCCGCAGACCGGGCCTGCCCCCGGGGCGGAGTGCGGCACCCGGAGCCAGGGTCAGAGAGTAGGGTTCCCTGGCAGGCTGCGGCGACTTGCCGCAGCCTGGCCTGGATCAGGTACCCATCTCCCAGCTGTTCAGGTACTCTTCCTGCTGGGCGGTCAGGACATCGATCTTGACGCCCATGGCGTCGAGCTTGAGCCGGGCCACTTCGCGGTCGATGACTTCCGGAATCGAGTAGACCTGCTTCTTCAGCTTCCGGTTGTTCTTCATCAGGTACTCGGCGCCGAGGGCCTGGTTGGCGAAGCTCATGTCCATGACCTGGGCCGGATGTCCTTCGGCGGCGGCCAGATTGACCAGTCGGCCCTCGCCCAGCACGTTGATCCGCTTGCCGTTCTTCAGGGTGTACTGCTCCACGTAGGGGCGAACGATGGTGCGCTTCTTGGCCATCTTGCCCAGGGCGTCCAGATCCAGCTCGACATTGAAGTGGCCCGAGTTGCAGACCACTGCGTTGTCCTTCATCTTCTTGAAGTGATCCCGGTTGATGACGCTGATGTCTCCCGTGGCGGTGACGAAGATGTCTCCCAGTGCGGCGGCCTGGATCATGGGCATGACCCGGAATCCGTCCATCCCTGCCTCGAGGGCGCGAATCGGATCCACCTCGGTGACGACTACGTCGGCACCCAGTCCCTTGGCTCGCATCGCGATGCCCCGGCTGCACCAGCCGTAGCCGGCGACGACCACGGTGGAACCGGCGATGAGCAGATTCGTGGCCCGGATGATTCCGTCCATGGTGCTCTGGCCTGTACCGTACCGGTTGTCGAACATGTGCTTCGTGTGCGCGTCGTTCACGGCGATGACAGGGAACTTCAGCACTCCCTTGGCCGCCATCGCCTTCAGGCGGATGACGCCAGTGGTGGTCTCTTCCGTGCTACCCATGAAGCCACGGGGAAGGGGGCTCTTTCGGGTCAGCAGTTCACTCACCAGGTCGGCGCCGTCGTCCATCGTGATCGTGGGCTGGGTCTTCAGGACCGAGCGAAGGTGGCTGTAGTAGGTCTCGTTGTCCTCGCCCTTGATGGCGAACACCGGGATTCCGAAATCGGCGACCAGGCTCGCGGCAACATCGTCCTGAGTTGACAGGGGGTTCGAAGCGCAGACAGCGATGTCGGCTCCGCCGTCCTTCAACGTCCGGGCCAGGTTCGCTGTCTCGGTGGTCACGTGGAGACATGCTGCCAGCCGGGCGCCCCGGAGCGGCTTCTCTTTCTCAAAGCGCTTCCGGATCAGTCGCAGGACGGGCATGTTCTCGTCGGCCCACTCGATCCGGGCCAGGCCTTCTCTGGCCAGGTCCAGGGATTTCACGTCGTGGGGAATGTCCATGGGGGAGATCTTCTTCTTTGGGGTCTTGGACGCCATCAATCTATCCTTTCAGCCTGTTTGAGGTACTTCACGACCCGGGAGGATAGTTGACTCCGCACTCCGGGCGAGAAGGGCGAGAATCTTAGCACAGGATCGTCTCTCCATTCAATCCTGGACCGCCTTCACAGGAGTTTCTCGTAACGCAGTGCAGCATGGCGGAATCCAAACTCCCGCCTCCCCCTCCTCGAAGCCCATCGACTGAAGGGCCAGCCGCCCCGCCGGACCCTCGCCCGTGGCCAGAGTGAATGCCACGTGGGCATGAAGGCACTTCACGAATCGAGCGTCGGCCACTCCCGCCACTCCCCCTATCTTGCCGGAATGCCGCTTCAGTTCCGCCTGGGGCAGAAAGCGTTCGAACAGGGCATCCAGGAGCTCGCCGTACTCCCCCTGAGACCGCTGGAAGTCACGGAGCCGTTCTTCCGACTCGCCCAGGGCCCGCTCGATTCGATCCACGCCCCCGGAGGACTCCAGCCGGGACACTCGTCGATGAACTTCGGGGCAGCAGAGCCAGAGGGACGTCATTGAGATCGACTTGCCTCGGAACGAGAGCACCACTCTCGGGTGGCCAGAGGGGCAGCGATCGACGATGGCGAGCGGCGTGTAGCGCTCCCGGCCGAAGAACTCCCGGATGAAAGCAGTGTCCTTCTCCTCCGGCTTGTTCTCAAGCCACAGCTCAATCCTCTCTTCTGGTGTCATGGCTCCAGCTTAGATCGGCGTCCTGGTCAAGAGGAGTACCTATCCCCCGACGCGATGTCGTGTTGTGGTGGTTGCGGTTCAGTCGGTGCTGAGCGGCAAGGAGGGCTGAGCTGGAGTGGATTGCACTTCGGCGACAGCCCTGGCGGCAAGCCTCCAGCCGCCTTCTGTTATGCAGCCGTGTTTTCAATAGCCATCAACGTGAGAAAACAGTTGAGATGCTTGCAGGCGGCCGAAGGCCGCGC
>JAJFLN010000313.1 GCA_021772705.1 Candidatus Cloacimonadota bacterium
TAGGGGTCCAGGGGACCTGGATCCCCTGGTAGGGTCTGGGACGAAGTCCCAGGTTCAATGTTCTTCTCAGATTTTGGGGTTGCCTCAGGGCGGATAGTGTCAGAATGATCACAATGATGAGTGCTAGCAGGCCATATCTGATCCGGCTCTTGGCGCTGGCGTTTCTTCTTACCGTGGCGGCTCGTCTTCCTGCGGGCTCCGGGGCGAGGATAACGGGAGCGGCCATTGACGGGCACAAGATCCGGCTTGAGGTGGTGTCCAGTCCCGCCGAGATGCAGCGGGGGCTGATGTTTCGACGTCACCTGGCGGCCGACGCTGGCATGCTGTTTGTCTATTCTTCCGAGCAGCCTCTCAGTTTCTGGATGAAGAACACTCGCTTGCCCCTGTCGATTGCCTTCATCGACGAAGAGGGAGTCATCATCAACATCGAGAAGATGGAGCCCTTCGACGAGAAGAACCGTCACGAGTCTCTCGGCGAGGCCAGATATGCTCTCGAGGTCAACCAGGGTTGGTTCGACAGGAAGGGAATCGGTCCCGGAGACAGGGTCCATTTCTTGAAGACCGTCGACGCCCGGTGACCGCAGGTGACATGGAGAAGCCTCTTGCCGGCCGCACCGTGGCGGTGACCCGGGCCCGGAAGCAGGCCCGGGAACTGGTGCGGCGTCTGGAGTCACGAGGCGCCCGGGTTGAGGCCATACCTCTGATACGGACCGTGGGCTGTCTGTCGAAGCGGGCGTCTGAGGACCTCGTGTCCGGGCTGGACCGTTATGAATGGATAGTCTTCACCAGTTCCAATGCCGTGAGGTATCTGCTTGGGGAGCCCGGCGAGCCGATCGCATCGGCCGGTCCTGCAGGAGGGGGATCGAAGCGGCCGAAACTGGCGGCTGTCGGGCGGGGGACAGCCGAGTCACTCCGTGGTCACGGGCTGGACGCGGACTGGGTCGCGAAAGCGGCCCTGGCCGAGACTCTGGCCGAAGAGCTGGCGGCCCAGGAGGTTCGGGGAATGCAGATTCTGTTCCCCTGTGCCCGGGCGGCCCGGGAGGTTTTGCCCGACCGTTTGAAGGCGGCTGGCGCCGCAGTGGAGCGGGTTGAGCTTTATGAGACCGTTGCTGACGATGAAGGAATGGAGCGTCTCGACCAGGCCCTGACGGGAGGGGAGCTGGACGTGGCCACCTTGGCCAGCCCTTCGACGGTGGAGCGCTATCATCAGGTCTGGAGCCGGCTGAAGGAGGAGGGCCCATTGCTCGTCTCCATCGGACCCGTGACGACGAAGCGGGCGACCCGCCTTGGCCTTCAAGTGGCCGAGACAGCGTCGGAGCACAGCCTGGAGGGGCTCGTGGCCGCCGTGGAGCTCGCATTGACGGGCCGGTCGGAGTCGTGAGCAGTCGAAGGGGAATGGACCTTCGTCTGGCCTGCGTGGGGCGGCTGCGGCAGCCATTCACCCGGGAGGGCGCCTCCCACTACGCGCATCGGATCGAGGGTTATGCCCGCCTCGAGATCCGGGAGGTCCGCTCCGGCCGGGACGAGCTGCGGGATCTGGGCCGAGCCCTGGCCGGCTGCAGGACGGTCCTGCTACTGGACCGCAAGGGCAAGGAGCTGGACTCCGAGCAGCTCGCAGCTCTCCTGGCCGAATTCCGAGACACGGCCCAGCAGCCCATCGGACTTGCCATCGGCGGCGCCGACGGCATCCCAAGGGACTTCGGCCCCCCTGGGAGCCAGCGAATCAGCTTCGGACGCCTGACCCATCCCCACGAACTGTTCCGGGTGATCCTTCTGGAGCAACTCTACCGAGCGCTCACGATTCTCAGAGGCGGGCCGTACCACTCGGGGCATTGAGCTGTTGGGCGTCGAACCTCAGCCCGTAGCCCGCCCCGCTTGTATCCCTCGGTCCCGTTGCTATATCCTCGAAACCGATGCAAGCGTCCTTTCCAGTAGCCCGGCCTCGGCGTCTTCGGAGCAGCGAGGGAATGCGGCGGATGGTCCGGGAGACCCGGATGACCGCAGACGGGCTCATCCTTCCGGCCTTTGTCGTGCCCGGGACGGGGATCAAGGAAGAGATCCGCTCCATGCCCGGGTTCTATCGCCACTCCGTGGACAGGCTCGTGGAGGAGGCGAAGGAGGCTCGCGACCTGGGTGTTCCGGCCATGATCCTCTTTGGGATTCCGGCGGAGAAAGACCCCCAGGGATCTGGCGCCTGGATCGAGGACGGCATCGTGCAGCAGGCGTTCCGGGCGTTGAAGGAGAAGGTGGAAGGTCTGGTCCTGATGGCCGATGTCTGCATGTGCGAGTACACCTCCCACGGTCATTGTGGCGAGCTGGTGGACGGGGACGTGGATAACGACCGCTCCCTGGAGCTGCTGAAGCGCACGGCCGTGAGTCAAGCCCGGGCCGGGGCCGGCCTGGTGGCGCCTTCGGACATGATGGACGGCCGGGTCGGAGCGATTCGAGGGGCCCTGGACCAGGCGGGACTGCAGAACGTGCCGATCATGTCCTACGCCGCCAAGTATGCCAGCGCCTTCTACGGGCCATTCCGCGACGCCGCCGAGAGCACACCGAGCATGGGAGACCGGCGGGGCTATCAAATGGATCCGCCCAACGCCCGGGAAGCCATGCGAGAGGTGGCTCAGGACATCGCTGAAGGGGCCGACATCCTGATGGTGAAGCCCGCCATGCCTTACCTGGACATCATTTGTAGAATTCGAGAGGCCCATGATGTGCCCGTGGCCGCCTATCACGTCAGTGGCGAGTACGCCATGCTGAAGGCGGCGGCCGCCAATGGCTGGCTCGATGAGAAGCGCTGCGTCCTGGAGGCGCTGACGTCGATTCATCGAGCCGGGGCCGACATGATTCTTACTTACTTCGCCAAGGACGTGGCCCGCTGGCTTCAGTCCCAGAGTTAGACACAATACCCATGAATGAGTGGAAGGAATGTTTGAAAACGAGGGCTCTGCCCTCGAACGCCCGCCAGGGGCCATTGGCCCCTGGACCCCGGATGAACAGGTCGAGCCTTCGTATGTCATTCAAGTGTTTATCGGCACTCTCAGTCCCACCAGTCCAACTGGAGGTTTGGGGGAGTTGGCTCCCCCAACGGGGTGTGGGGCAGAGCCTCACTACAACAAAATCCGTCTTATCTCAGGGGTACTGGAGTTAGAGAAGCTGTGACGGCAAAGAAGACCCGAGCCCCACGCCGGTCGCCACGAAAGTCGGCGAAGGCTGCGGTCAAGGGACCGGAGTACGTCCTCTGGGAAGTCTCCCGCAGCTGTCCCATCGGCTGTGCGGCCTGCCGCCATTCCTCGCTGCCTCCCGGGTCGCCGGGGGATCTGACCACGGAGCAGGCCGTGGCTCTGATCGACAGCCTGGCCGCAACCTATCGCCCCAGACTTCACCTCACGGGCCCCGAGCCGCTGCATCGGCCAGACATCTTCGAACTGGCGGAGTATGCCATCAAGAAGGAGCTGAGCGTGGTGCTCTGCACCAACGCCGTTGCCTACGACGTGAAGGTGGCCCGCCAGGTGGTCGGCGCCCGCATCCGGGATATCGAGATCTCACTCGACGGGGCCTCGGGACGGATTCACGACTCTTTCAGAGACAACTCCGGCGGGTTCGTTCAGGCCATCAAGGGCCTGGATCTGGTCCGCCTCTCGGGCATCAAGTTCGGTCTCAGCGCCACCTTGACGGGCCGAAACGTGGAGGAGCTGCCGAAACTCCTGAACCTGTCCCGGAAGCTTGGCGCCCAGATGCTGACCCTCTTCTTCAATGTCCCCACAGGCCGAGGCCGTGCCCTTGCGGGCGACCTGGTGGACACAGAGACCTACGAGAGATGGCTCAACTGGATCTTCGAACAGCAGTTCCTCCATCGATTCCCGGTCCGGGTGGTCTGTTCTCCCCAGTTCGAGCGGATCTATCGTCAGAGGGCCTCCGAGCTTCCTGAGGACCTGGACCCCATGCGGCAGGGGCAGGAACATCTGCTGGGCCGATATGGCTGTCTGGCGGCGAAGGACTTCTGTTTCATCGGCAACGACGGAACGGTCTACCCCTGTCCCTACCTCCTGGAGCCTGCCGGAAATGTGCTGGAGGAGGACTTCGCCAAGATCTGGCAGAAGGGGACTCCCTTTGGTGTCCTTCGGGATACGGGGGGACTGGGAGGGAAGTGCGGCCCCTGCAAGTTCGCTGACATGTGTTCCGGATGCCGGGCCCTGGCCAGAGCGGCGAGCGATGATTTCATGGCTGAGGATCCTGTTTGTGAGTATCAGCCTGCGTGACGATCCGGAAATGAATCGTACGAAATGTCCTGCTTGGTTGACGCTTTCCGTGAGGCGCGTTAAACGCAATTGTGGGCCGAATGCGCAATTTTGAGTGATCGCAGCCATCAAGGCCTCTGCCGGAGCCAGAAATCACCGGTTGGAGGACCCTCAGCCACAGCAGAGGTCAAGCGCCAACGGTTCGGCGGCCCACCGATTCTGAAGCCTATCCCACCTCCCTGATGTCGCGACGAGTTCGAGTGCCTCTCGGCCCTGCGGATCCACCGATCCGGCAGGACGTCAGTCATGGCCGGGAACGGCGAGAGAAGCGGCGCCGGCCAGCGGGCGTCACCCTGGTCGAGATCCTCGTCACCGTGGCCATCGTCGCCCTGACGACGACGGTGGCGGTGACCACGTTCAATCCGGAGGATGAGCAGGATGGGACCGCCCGGCTGCATCTGGAGCAGATCAAGAACGCCATCCAGACCTTCAACGCCAATCACTTCAACGATTACACCGATTCGGATCTGACCCGCCTGCCGGGCCTGATGAAGGACAAGCTGGAGGACCCCTGGGGTTCTCTCTACAGCCACAACTACGGCGGCGGATTCGTCTACAGCTTCGGTCCCGACAGGGTGGATGAAGCCGGCCGCGGCGACGACCTGGTGGCCTACTACCGGCCCCCCTCGGCTTCGGTGGTGACCCGCAGCCCCGTGGCCAACTCCACCACCGACACGGCCCAACCCCTGCTCTTCGCCGACTGGGGTTTGCCCCTGCTGCAGGGCACCGGGAATGAGGGTTCGAGGAACTCGATACCGGACGACAAGGCATTCTTCATTGTCGACGGAGTCCGGACCGATAAAAATGAGGCGACGGTGGAGCAGATATCCGAGGGATCGGGGCCTCAGGAGCTGGATCGCTGGAGGGTGAGTCTGCAGGTGCCCTCCTCTACCATTCGCGCCCTGAGAGACGGCAGCCATCACGTTCGTATCGAGGTGCTGGATTCGGAGAACAAGCCGGCACGGGCAGCCTGGAGGTTCAGCATTGACACCCAGCCGCCGGTGATCTTCTCCCAGAATCCCAGCCAGGGAGCCACCCTCAGTCAGGCCCCCCTGGCCGTTTCGGCCCTGTTCAGCGACGCCAGCGGTCTGGACCTGAAGCTGACGCAGTTCTCCATCTCCGGGCCCTTCGCATCGAATGCTGCACCGCTCCCGCTACAGGGTCTGGTCGACACTTCCGATGAGGCGCAGTTCTTCACCCTGACCCAGCAGGGGGTCCGGTTCCTACCGGCGCCGGGATCCATGAAGGAGGGGACCTACAACGTCTCACTGAAAGTGGCCGACGGCATGTACGCCTCCGCCGCGGAGAAGGCCAAGCACGAGCGCACCGTGACCTGGTCCTTCGATGTGAACGACGTGAGCAAACCGCAGATCACGATCTTGCAGCCCGCCTACGGAACGACGGTAACCACCAACGATGACCTGAACGAGAGTTCTCCCGAGACCGTGGAGATCCGGCTCGTGGGCAGCTCGGAC
The DNA here is from genome assembly GCA_021772705.1 of Candidatus Cloacimonadota bacterium. Lineage (GTDB taxonomy): Bacteria > Muiribacteriota > UBA6191 > JACPRK01 > JACPRK01 > OFTM100. The sequence goes on from JAJFLN010000313.1 coordinate 5,777, forward strand.
CCCAGCCTGGCCAGCTCCCGGGTGACGAAGATAGAGATGGTTCGCAGTGACGGTCCGCCGGGAGTTGGTGGTCCCAGTAACCCCAGCGCCATCGAGACGACCCAAACCGATGCTTCCGGAATGTTCCAGTATCCCCAGGTCAGCGTTGGCGGAAACGACGAGACAGCGTGGACCATCTGGGTCCGGGCCGTCAGGGTCAAGGAAGGGGTGCCAGACGAGGATACTCGGACGGAATGGCTGCCCACGATGGTCAACGTCTTTAATCGACCGGAGGATGCCGTCGTCCTGTCGGCCCGGGCGGATCCGACGACGACAGAGCCGAACAACCCGGTCATGTTCTACTTCTACGTCGAGAGGGGGCAGCCGCCCTTCGACTTCACCTGGGACTTCGGCGACGGGGTTCAGCAGAAGGGCGTCCGGAGCAGCGAGGGGCCGCAAGCCGTCAGTCTGGGAGGCGATCCGACCTCGACGGGAACGAGCCACTCCTTCCTATCGACGGGTACCTTCAACTGCCTGATAAGCGTCAAGGACTCCCGGGGCCTGGTGGCGGCCGAGTTGCTGCCAATCTATGTGGGCACGGAGTCCGAGGTTCCGAAGGTCACCGTCAAGGCTGACCCGGTGGCCTTCCGGTACACCAAAGATCCCAACGCCTTCATCGACGACGACACTCCGACGAAGACCTTCCTGGACATCAAGATCGAGGGTAAGTTCCTGGGTGAGTGGCGGGTGAAAGTGGTTTCGAGCCGTGAGGGCCGGGTCTGGTACTACAACCCGGACGAGACCAACCCGGTGGTCGACGGCTGGAACAAGACGGCCTTCGATATGGATCGGGACCACGGACCGGATCGGATCTCCTGGACCAAGGCGGCGAGCAACAGCTTCCGGATACCCTGGACCGGTCGGGACAACACGCTGAAGGACAACGAGTTCAGCCCCGTGACAGCGCAGCGAATGGTGGTCGACTTTCCGGGCAATGTGCTGGCCGCCGGCGACGCGAACAACTTCCACCTCGTGGTGCTGGAGTACAAGGACGCGTTCTCGGTCAACGACTCGGCACCGACGACCATCGCCACGAACATCGTTCAGGTCTTCAACGGCGCCCCACGGCCGGGAAACATGCGCATCGTCTCCGTCAAGGGCGACCCCTTCTCGGCCTCCCTGTATGACGTGGACGGTGACGGCACACCGGAGTTCACCAACAGCAACGTGGTGGATGTCGACATCGATCGCCCGCTGACGACGAACACACGGGACCTCTGGATCTCCAACTATCCCCTGGACATGCGGTTCATCCGCCCCGATGGGGTGGAGCTGGATCCCAAGGCTCGGCCCAGCTTCATGCCGGCGATGCACATCACCACCGAGACTCCCGGGGGTTTCGTGTTCATGAACTGGACCCTGGCCGACGGCGCCACCTTCGACAAGTCAGACGGTTCGACGGGCTGGATTCCGCTGGAGGACAGGAACCTGCGATTCAAGGACTGGCCCATCACTGCCGGAGCGGAACGACTTAACTTCCCGTCATTCAAGCCGGAGCAGGAGGGTCCATTCCAGGTCGGGTTGGCTTCCTCGGGTCTCAACCTGAGGGCGGACGGGGAGAAGACAATCCACGTGATCTTCCGCGCCGCCGGCCCCTTCATCTCCACCGAGCTGGATCTGACCGCTCCCTCCAGTCCCTTCACCAAGGGTGTCACCTCGTCGTCGATCGTCTACGACATCACGCCTCCCCGGGCGACGATCCCGACACGGATCACCAAGGTCCGGGTGGATCGGACCCAGAGCATCATCGGAACCGTCGAGGTGAGCGCCACCGACGTAGCCCTGGGCGGAAGCCCGGCCTTCTCCAGCGGTCTCAATCCCAGGGGAAAGGTGCTGATCACCACGCCGGATCAGACTATCCCCACGTTCAAGCAGTACGCCGATACCTTCGAGCACAACTTCGGCCCCCTGTCCGGCCTGCCGGCTAATGGCATCATCCAGGCCTTCCTGCAGCTCCAGGACAACCTGGGAAACACCAGCGCCCGCCTGACCGAGGTGACTTCCACCAACTTCAGTCAGGCCAGCGCCGCCCTGACCAGCTTCACCTGGTCCATCATCGGACGAGGCGACCTGACCTTCTTCCAGACCCGGGACCGGACACCGAGGATCTTGAGTATCACCGACATCGACTCCAGCTTCCCCTTCACCCAGCAGTGGAGACGTAACGCCCAGCAGCTTCCGAGCAGCATCAAGTTCGAAGACACATTCCAGGCGGACTCGCCCCAGTTCCTGACCCTGGAGAACTTCCCGAACCCTGAGGACCGCCTCGGCTTCCTCTTCTCTCGCCGGCCCAACTCCAACACAAACGACAACGAGGACAGCTTCCCCGTCGACAGCTCTCACAAGTACTTCCTGGTCCTGGCCAAGGGAGACGCGGAGGTGGAGTACCGGGTCTACGAGACGGACAAGGAGACCGCCTTGGTGCAGGGCGGTGTCTCGGATCTGGAAGGCCTGCCCCGTACTCGATTGCTGGCCCAGGTGAACCGCGTCGCCGATCCCACCTTCGAGGGAGGCCGGGTCAATGAGGGCATCATGGTCCTTCCGGATCAGGTGGCCAGCGGTCAGTCCCCAGGCAGGAGCAAGGACCTGCACGATCCGGGAGGGGCCTATGCCTCCGCCGAAGTCTGGGACCGGAGTCCGAATCTGCTGATCAGCACCAATCCGAGTGACTTCGCCACCTATCCCTACAAGGGTGTCATCACGGGGTTCAACTCCGGTCTCGTGGCCAATGCGGACTATCATCTGAGCAGTAACCGCTTCCGGGTCCGGGTCGGCTTCGTGGCCGAGAAGGCGGCTTACTCTTTGTCGGACATCATCCCGGCCAGCACGCGCCGTCTTCGAAACCAGGAGATCAACTCCCGGAACCGGGTCCTGGCGATCCAGGCCCCGCCTGAGGCAGATGGCGCCGCTGGTGTCCACCCCGACTTCCCCCTCACCCGAATCGTGGACGTCCAGGACCGGTCGGTGGTCGATACCCCGGGTCTGGCCTCCGGAAACGTGGCGGGAACCGTGTTCCGCATCGAGTACGCCAACTACTCCAACGCCTTCGAGATGATGACCACCGGAAGTGTCTCGGCGGCATTGCGGGTGGACTTCACGGGCAGCGATGGCTTCACGGCCGTCACGAGCTTCGGTTTCGTCGGTCCCACCGGTAACTTCTACAAGCCCGCCAAGGTCAGCCAGTCCAGCACGTCGCCCAACGACTTCGTCGACACCGACGGGACCCGCTATGACCGGGACTCCATCCAGTACCTGCAGCTCACCGACGTCCGGGGAGATTCGACCATCTTCTCTCCCGATGTGAGGTGGTCCTTCCTGGACAACAAGGTGGGGACTCTCAAGGCCCGGATCTGGTATCGGGACGAGAAGCTGGAGATCCTCCGGCCCGTGGAGGCCCAGGCCCTCGTCGACAGCGCGGCGCCGACCAACACGGCCAGGCTGGGGTCGCCTGCCGTGTTGCTCGAGACCCTGGTTCCGAAGGGTCACGTCGACAGGACAGGAGATCATCTGGACTGGGTCTACGGCGTGGCGGGAGTCGCCAGCTCAGGCAACACCCGCTGGACCAGCGGAGTCGATGT
>JAJFLN010000314.1 GCA_021772705.1 Candidatus Cloacimonadota bacterium
CAACGCTTCAGCCGCGGCCTCTCGACCGCTGCCGCATGGCTCGGGGCCAGCGTGGTTCGCTACTCCTTCGCTGTACAAAACTTTCACTCGCTACACCTCGGCGGTCTCCCGCCGCTTTCGGGACACACGACTGGACCCGAATTCGCCATCGGCTGCCAGGCAGCACGGATACCTCTGGAATTCGGGTCCAGTCGTGTGTCCCCGGATCCCAAGCGCAGACATGCACCCGTCCAGGGGTCGCAACATTGCCTCCGATCCCGCACTCCTGCTACACTGGCGGGCCTCATGTACGAGATCGAGATACAAGAGACCTTTTCGGCGGCGCACAAGCTGGAGGGCTACGCCGGTAAGTGCCAGTACCTGCATGGCCACAACTGGCGGGTGCAGGTCGGACTGGAGGGGGAAGGGCTGGACGACACGGGCCTGCTGATGGACTTCACGCAGCTGAGGGCCATCACCCGGGGCGTCCTGGAAGAGCTGGACCACTCCTACCTGAACGAGCACCCTTCCTTCCGTTCCGTCAACACCACGGCAGAGAACCTGGCCCGATTCCTCTTTGAACGGGTCGCCGAGAAGCTCCCGGCAGGAAATGTCCGGCTCACTCACGTGCGGGTCCACGAGACCGACCGGTACTGCGCCACCTACCGGCCTTGAAGCAGCCCATCTACCTGGATCACCAGGCCACCACTCCCGTGGACCCTCGCGTCCTGGAGGCCATGCTCCCCTGGTTCTCGGAGCACTTCGGCAACGCGGCAAGCCGGAACCACGCCTTCGGCTGGCGGGCCGAGGAAGGGGTGGAGCAGGCACGGGATCGCATCGCCCGCTGCTTCGGGGCCCTGGCCAGGGAGATCGTCTTTACCAGTGGTGCGACTGAATCGAACAACCTGGCGCTGAAGGGACTGGCCCGGCTCTTCAGGGACAAGAAGAACCAGATCGTCACGGTGGCCACGGAGCACCCCTGCGTTCTCGACAGCTGCAAGGCCCTGGAACGAGAAGGGGTGGAGGTGACGTATCTGCCCGTGGACTCCACGGGACAGGTCGACCCGGACCGGATCTCAGCCGCCATCTCGGACCAGACGTTCCTGGTCTCGGTCATGGCAGCCAACAACGAGATCGGGGTCCTGCAACCCATCGAGGCCATCGGCGCCCTCTGCCGGCAGCGGAAGGTCCTGTTCCACACCGACGCCGCCCAGGGCTTCGGGAAGATCCCCATCGATGTGGATCGGGCCTGCATTGATCTGATGTCCCTGTCGGCTCACAAGATCTACGGGCCCAAGGGTGTGGGCGCCCTCTACTTGCGAAGCGGCCGTCCCCGAGTCCGGCTGGTGCCGCAGATCGACGGTGGAGGCCATGAACGGGGCCTCCGGTCCGGGACACTCAACGTTCCCGGAATCATCGGCTTCGCCCGGGCTGCCGAGCTCTGCATTGCCGAGATGGAGGAGGAGTCGAATCGCCTCCTGGCACTGCGAGAGCGGCTCTGGACGGGCCTGGAGGAGGGGATCGGCGGTATCGGACTCAACGGCCACCGTCAGCAACGGCTGGCCGGAAATCTGAACGTCTCCTTCGAAGGCGTCGATGCCGATGCCCTCATTCCCGCCATGGCCGACCTGGCCGTCAGCTCCGGTTCTGCCTGTGCATCCGCCAGCCTCGAACCGTCTCACGTCCTGCAGGCCATCGGCCTTTCGCCCGAGCTGTCCCGGGGCTCCATTCGTTTCGGCCTGGGACGGTTCACCACCGAGGCAGAGGTGGATCACGCGATCTCTGTCGTCTGCGAGACCGTGAAGCGACTGAGGTTGCCAGGTGATGGGCGTCACCAGTACAATGCATGATAGAGATCAGGAGGAATTATGAGCATCGTACTCACCGAGAAAGCCAAGACCGAGATCAAGCGCATCATTTCCAGCAACGACGAGTTCGGGGATACCACCATCGTCCGTTTTCAGGTCAAGGGTGGCGGCTGCTCAGGCTTCAACTACCACCTCGACTTCCAGGACGACGCGACCATCGACAAGAGCGATCGGGTCACGGACCAGGACGGCATCAAGTTGGTGGTGGACATGAAGAGCGCTCTCTATCTGAACGGGATGGAGGTCGACTTCACCGAGACCTACATGGCCCGGCAGTTCGTCTTCAACAACCCGAATGCCAAGTCCACTTGCGGCTGCGGCACATCCTTCGCCGTCTGATTCGGTCTGAATCTGGAGTCAGGCTTGCAGGAGAAAGCAGGCGTCTCCGGGAGATCCTCCCTGGAGAGACAGGAAGGGTTGTCTCCGGAGGTTCTGTCACGTCAGCGAGTCCTGGCGTCGCACCGCGCTATACTGGCTCTGCCTGCCCCTGGGCTGGAGTACGTGGCTGTGGCTTCGAGAGACACCCGGAGTCGTTCTCTTCCCTCTCATCCTCCTTACCGACCGGCGTCCCAGTCGCCGGATCTTCAATCTCATGCGCAAGTTGACTGCCCTGCTGCTGTTTCTTCTGATTCTTCACCTACCGGTCACGGCGCAGCCAGGAGGGGGCGGTCCGGCCCCGGTTGTGGTCGAGAAGGCCGTCCTGGAGAGGGTCGCCCCCGTCGTCACCCTCCCGGGAACCTCGGCTGCCCTGAAACGTTCCCGGGTGGCCTCTGCCCAGGAAGGCATCGTCTTGAAGCGGCGCGTCTGGTTCAGCGAGTCCAAGAAGAAGGGTGACATCATCATCGAACTGGACAGCTCGGAGGCCCAGGCTCATCGGGACGCCGCCGCCGCACAGGCCGAGGTGGCCAGGGCACAGCTCGACGAGGCTGTCGCCGGCGAGCGTCCGGAGCGCATCGCCGCCCAGCGCGCCGAGGTGGCCCGGGCCAAGGCGGACTTTCAGGAGGCGCGTCAAAGCTGGGATCGTGCTCGTTCTCTGTTCGAGAAGAGCGCTGTCAGCGAGAACGAACGAGACACGGCACGGGCCCAGTTTCAGGCTGCCCGTGCTTCCCTGGAATCGGCTCAGGCCCAGCTGAGACTCCTGGAGGCCGGGACCCGCAAGGAGATCGTCGGCGCCCGGCGGGCCTCCTGGAAGCAGGCGGAGGCCATGCTCGCCGCGGCCCAGAAGCGGTTCGACGACATGACCATCCGGCTCCCCTTCGACGGAGACATTTCGGAGGTTTTCATCGAGGAGGGGGACTGGCTCGAGAAGGGTGGGGCCATCTGCGAGCTGGTCCACTCGGCCTACATCGACGTGGGAGTCTTGATCCCGCAAAGGCGAATCGACGACATCATCAAGGACAGGGTGGCGGAGGTCGACTTCCCGTCCTCCTCGGGAACGGTCACAGTGACGGGCACCATCGCCGCCCTGGGCCCCCAGGCCATGGCCAAGGGCCGAACGGTCCCGATCATCGTGAGATTCAAGAATGACCGGCACGGGATCCGGCCGGGCATGAGCTGCATCGTCCGGTTACCCATCGGCGAAGAGGTCGAGCGGGTGCTGATTCCCAAGGACGCCGTCGTCAGCTCGACCTCCGGGTCCAACACGGTCTACGCCGTGGTGGACGGGAAGGCGACGCCCAGGACCGTCGAGCTGGGCCGGCAGGTGGATCAGCGTGTGGAGGTCCTGTCAGGCATCCAGGCCGGTGACACGGTGGTCACCCGAGGTAATGAACGGCTGCGACCCGGGATGGCCGTGGCACCCTCCGGAGCAGGAGCCGAGCCGAGAGCCGGCTCAGAGCCGCCCCCTGGAGCGACGAACAAGTGACGGCCCTGACAGGACAGGATACCCGGAAGGCTGTCGAGGAGGGCGCCGGCGGCCATCTGATCCGGCTGGCCATCGAGAATCCGGTCTCCGTCGCCGTCGCAATCCTGCTGCTGGCCCTGTTCGGCATGCAGGCTCTCTTCGCCGTCCCGGTGCAGCTCACGCCCGACGTGAGCCGGCCCGTGATCTCCGTCACCACCGTCTGGCCCGGAGCGAATCCTCAGGAGATCGAGAGCGAGATCGTCGAACGGCAAGAAGACGTGCTCAAGTCCCTCGAGGGTCTGCTCACCATGGAGTCCGAGAGTTCTCCCAACGTGGGCACTGTCTTCCTCGAGTTCGCCCCCGGAACGGACCTCGACACAGCGCTCCTGAAGGTGAACAACGACCTGAACCAAGTCCCCTCCTATCCTGAAGAGGCAGACAAGCCGGTCATGTCCACCACGGGTTCCCGGGAAGGGGCCATAGCCTGGTTCATCCTGATACCCGCCGACGACTCCCACAGGGAGGACATGGACACTCTGCTGGAGTTCGTCGAGGACGAGGTGGAGGCTCGTTTCGAGCGAGTCTCCGGCGTCGCCTCCGCCAACATCTTCGGAGGCCGGGAGCGGCAGATCGAGGTGCTGATCGACCCGGAGGAGGTGGCCCTCCGAGGCCTGACCTTGAGCCAGGTCGCCAGCCGCTTGGCTGCGGAGGACAAGGATGTATCGGCGGGACACTTCGACGAGGGCAAGCGGCGCTACGTCCTGCGCTCCGTCGGGGCCTTCACCGATCCAGCGGAGATCGGGGACGTCGTCCTCCGGGATGACCCGAGAGAGCGAGTCTTCCTCCGGGACGTGAGCCGGGTGCAGGTGAGCTACAAGGACGCCGAGATGGTCGTCCGGTACAAGGGAATCCCGGCCATCGCCATCAACGTCCAGAAGCGCACGGGCAGCAACATCCTGGAGATCATGAACGGCGTTCAGGAGCAGGTACGAATCCTGAACGAAGGGCTGCTGAAGCGGAAGAACCTGAAGATCGTCCAGGCCTATGACGCCACGGTCTACATCCGAGGCGCTCTGGATCTGGTGAAGAGCAACTTCCTCCTCGGTGCCTCCCTGGCCATCCTGGTGCTGCTGTTCTTCCTCCGGGCGATGGTGCCTACACTCATCATTGCCGTGGCCATCCCCGTGAGTGCCGTCGGGACCTTCCTCTCCATGTATCTCCTGGGAAGGAACATCAACGTGGTCTCCCTGGCGGGCCTCACCTTCGCCGTGGGGATGCTGGTGGACAACTCCATCGTTGTCCTGGAGAGCATCTTCAGCCGCATCGAGGCGGGACAGGACAGGGTAACAGCGTCGATCGAAGGGACCCGGGATGTCTGGGGCGCCGTTCTGGCCTCGACGCTGACCACCGTCGCCGTGTTCCTGCCAATCTTCTTCCTCCAGGCCGAGGTGGCCCAGCTGTTCCGGGACATCGCCATCGCCATCGCCTGTGCAGTCATCCTCTCCCTCTTCGTGTCCGTCCTGGCCATCCCGTCGATGGCGGCGGCCTGGATGAAGGGACACGACATGGCGACGGACAAGGGGGACCGATCGACCCGGGCTTCCCGCTTCGTCCGCTGGATCTGCGGCTCCGTTCCCCTCCGTCTCGCCCTGATCGTGGTGATGACCACCGTCTCCCTGGCCGGTTCCTGGTTCCTGGCCCTCCCTGCGGAGTACCTACCGGGGGGCAACCAGAACCTCCTCTTCGGAATTCTGATCCCCCCGTCGGGTTACAACATCGAGGAGTTCGACCGGATCGGCGAGTCCATCGCCGACGACCTCCGACCACTCTGGACGGGGGACAACCCGCAGATCTCGAAGTTCTTCTACGTCGCCTTCGGC
>JAJFLN010000315.1 GCA_021772705.1 Candidatus Cloacimonadota bacterium
CTCGCACCCCCACCCGCCCGGGGGTCTCGACCCGGTCCGGGAGCCGTCTGCGTTGCTCAGGCCCTCTCATGACACCTGACGCCATCAGGCCGGCCAGGGGAGGCTCCAAGGGTCGCGCAGGGAAGAACTTGCATCCTTTCTGTGGCCGCCCACTCCTGCATTGGACCGTAACCCAGGCACTTCAAAGTGGTGCGGTCGATGCCGTTTACGTCAGCACCGATCACGATCGCATCGCATCGGAGGCGGCCTCATCCGGCGCTCGGGTCATTCGCAGACCCGCCGAACTGGCAAAGGATTCGAGCCCCTCCGAGGAGGCCCTCGTTCACGCACTGGATGAAATTGAGACCTCCGAAGACCCGGTCGAGCTCATCGTCTTCCTCCAGGTGACCTCTCCGCTCCGGGAGCCGGAGGACATCCAGGCCGCGATCCGGCTGTTGGAGGAGACAGGCAGCGACTCTCTGGTCTCGGTCTCCTCCATCGACCTCATGCTCTGGAGACACGGTCCCAATGGAGAGGCGCTGCCCATCGGCCACGAGCCGGGAGCACGCAAGCGACGCCAGGATCTGGAAGTCAGCTATCACGACAATGGCTCCATCTACCTGACACGCCCTCAAATCCTGCGAGAAGTGGGGAATCGCCTGGGAGGGAAGATAGCTCTCTTCGAACTGCTCCCCCGCTGGAAGATGTGGGAGATCGACGTCCTGGATGACGCCAGGTTGTGCGAGAGCCTCGCCCGCCAGTACCTGTTCGATCAGTTCCGGGCGCCTCGAATTCGAATCGGCGACCTCGACGGGATCGTCTACGACTTCGATGGAGTGCTGACAGACAACCGGGTGCTCACCCTCCAGGACGGCACGGAGGGCATTCTGGCCAATCGCTCCGATGGACTCGCCATCTCCCGGCTTCGCGCCCTGGGTGTCCGTCAGATAGTCATCTCCACCGAGACGAACCCCGTCGTCGGCGCCCGGTCTCGGAAGCTGGGTCTCGATGTCATCCAGGGTGTCGGAGACAAGGGGCAAACCGTCACCGAGTGGGCCCAGGAGGCCGGACTGGACCCCCAGCGTCTCCTGTTCATTGGAAACGATTTGAATGACCTGCCAGCCATGGAGGTGGTCGGACACACCGCGTGTCCCGCCGATTCCCATCCTCAAGTCCTGCACGTCGCTGGCATCGTTCTCGAGAGCCGCGGCGGCGAAGGTGTGGTCCGGGAGCTGGTGGACCGTGTACTCGACTTCGAAGGAGGCCCCAATTGAGGACACCCGCTAGCGAGCTATACCGCTTCAGGATGCGGACTGAGATCCACTGCGGCGCCGACATCGCCCAGGATACTGCCCCTCACCTCCAGGGACTCGACACATCGAGGATTTCTCTGATCGTCGATGGACACGTGAAGGACATGCCTCGAGTACAGGCTCTCGGCGATGACCTGGCGAAGCGCGGGGAGGTCCAGCACCTCGAGGGATCTCAGGGAGAGCCCGATTTCGAATACCTCGAGGCGCTCAGAGATCATGCCCGAGGCCACAGCCCCACCCTGGTTGTGGGAGTTGGCGGGGGATCGACGATGGACGCGGCCAAGGGACTGGCCATCGTGCTGACCAACGACGGGCCCTGCGAAACCTACCAGGGACTCGAGCTCTATTCGAACCCCGGGGTACCGTGTCTGACCATCCCCACCCTGTTCGGATCTGGTGCCGAGCTCACTCCTTCGGCGGTCTTCATCAACAGGAAGAAGGGCAAGAAGGGCGGGATCAATGGACCTGCCGTCTTCCCGACCCTGGCTCTGGTCGATCCGAACATGCTGGAGAGCGCGCCTCTCCCGCTGATCGGCGCCACGGCGATGGACGCTCTGGTTCACTCCATCGAGAGCTATGCGGCCCGATGTTCGACCCCCATGACCCGGCACTTCGCTGTCGGCGCCGTACGGGCCCTCTTCGGAGCCCTGAACGGATTCGTCGCCGATGGCTTCTCCACGAGGAGCGCTTCCTTGCTGGCAGAGGGGACCTTCCTTGGGATCACCTCGCTCATGCACAGCGAACAGGGTCTGGCGGGGGGGGCGAGCTACCCCATGGGAGTGTTCAATGGAGTGCCCCACGGAATCGGCGGAGGGCGTTGCCTTCCCCACGCCCTCCTGTTGAACGCAAGCCGGACACCGGGGCTCTGGGATGGCCTGGCCGAGAGCGCCCTGTCCTGGCTTCCTTCCAGCCGGGAGTCCTCGGCAGAGTTCCTTGCCCGGAGGCTTGTGTCCTACATGGAACAGCTTCAGGTTCCCCGACTCTCCCAATTCCTGGAGGGATGCGATCTTGGCAGCCTGGCCCGTGAGATTCATGCCTTCCGAGGGGTCATGGAGCAGAATCCGGTGGACCTGTCGGAGCGAGATGTGGAGGCATTCCTTTCGGAAATGCTGACCGACGAGGTGCTGGCCTCCCACTGATTTGCCGCTGACTCTGGAGTCCCCATCGCCGACGGCGGCGACGGTCGGCTGTGCCCTTACAAGACTCCAGATCGGCAGCCTTGATCCAACGGGTCTGGTGGGCGGAATGCATTGAACAAGTGGGACTTCTCGTGTAGAATCCCTCGCACCGGAGAGGTCCCGTCAGTCTCTCTGGTCATTGAATTCGTCGCTCGACCCTGAACCGGCCACACCTCTTGTCCAGTGTGCGGAACCGGCACAAGTGAACGACTACGGCGGGCATACCCGGGGCAATCATCCTCAGCCTCGCCTTACGAGCATTCTCACAGACTACTTTCGACAACTGAATTGAACACACCTCTGTTCTGGCCGCTGCCTGGACCCTTCTGCTTCAGACCGCAGGGACAGGCTCTTATCAGAATGGTGTTTGACAGCAACAACCAGGAGAACCGATGGCTGGCGCCGAACTCTTTGGCGATAGAGAACTCAAGTACATTCGCGACATCTTCGAACGGTCGCAGCCTGCAATTCTCTATCGTTATCACCCGAAAGCCTGGGCTGCGGCCCTGTTTGAAACAAGGATAGCCGAGCACTTTGGCCTGAACCACGCCCACGCAGTCAGCTCGGGAACCGCGGCGATCGAGACGGCGTTGCACGCCGCTGGAGTGGGCCCCGGCGACGAGGTCATAACCACGGCATTCACGTTCCTGGCGCCGATCGAGGCAATCTTGAAACTCGGCGCCCGGCCGGTCTGTGTGGAGATCGACGAGACCTTGAACTTCGATCCCGACGCCGTCGCCGCAGCCGTCACGGGTCGAACGAAGGCAGTGTGTGCCATCCCGATGTGGGGTGCATACGACGTGGCACGAATTCAGGAGATCTGCAGCTCCCGGAACCTGATTCTCGTTGAGGATGCGGCACAGTGCCTCGGAGGCACCTACAGGGGAAAGGCCCTGGGTAAGCACGGGGTCATTGGAAGTTTCTCCCTGGACTTTGGCAAGACTCTCAGCGCCGGTGAGGCCGGCTTCGTCGTGACCGACGACGAGGAGATCTACCGCCGAGCTTCGGAGTACTCAGATCACGGGCACGTCCACGATCCGAGCGTTCCTCGGGGACAGGATGGAGTTCGTCTTCCCGGGTTCAACTACAGAATCTCGGAGCTGACAGGAGCCGTTGCTCTCGGGCAGCTCGAGCGCCTCGATGACGTCCTGAATCGACAGCGAAGCCGAAGCGCAAAGCTCAAGCAAAGTCTATCAGAGGTGCCGGGACTCACGGTTCGCCGTTCGAGCGATCCGGAGGGGGAACCGGGAGATACGATCATCGTGCAACTGGAGACCGAGGCCCTGGCTTCAGCGACAGCGGGCAGGCTTCTCGAGAAAGGCATCGGCAGCAAGATCCTTCCCGAGGCCCTCTCGTGGCACTTCGCCGGGGCCTGGGACCATATCTGGAGCGCAATCGACGGAGGAGCTCCCGCCAGGGCCGCTGAGGGCTGGCCTCGGACGAGAAACTTGCTCTACCGGAGCGTTGCCTTGGGTATCTCGGTGAACGAGGACTCGAAGTGGGATGATACAGTCGTGGGGACCTTTCGCACGATCCTGGAGGAATCCTGATGGCGGCCACAGAGGACCGAAAAACCGACTGGGGTCGCCGTGAGTCCATCGGCGCCGAAAACGGATGCGAGCTGGCAATTGTCCACATCAATCCGGGTGCCTCTCTGGAGCCCGACGATACGATGCGGCGAGAACACTGCTTCGTGATCGAGGGAGTGGCAGAACTGGTCGAGGGCCCTCGTCGCCGAAAACTCCGACGAAACGAGGCCTTCGATCTCATTCCCGAACTCGGCCCCACTCTTCTCAACAGGAGTGACGAGGCCCTGCGGGTGCTGGCAGTCCACTTCCCTAACCGTCCCGACGTGGGCGGCAATTGTTCACGAAATCGGGACCTCACCCCCCCGGTGGTCATCTGCGAGATCGGCTGCAATCACAAGGGCGATCTCGGACTCGCCATAGAGATGATCAAGGTCGCCGCAGTCTTCTGCAAGACCGACTGCGTCAAGTTTCAGAAGAGGTGCAACCGAGAGTTGCTCAGCCCCGATGAGTACTCCTCCCCCCATCCCAATCCTGCGAACTCCTATGGTTCGACTTATGGGGAGCACCGGGAATTCCTCGAGTTCGACCTGGATCAGCACCGGATTCTAAAGAGAGCTTGTGAGGACTGGGGCGTGGTATACAGCGCATCGGTCTGGGATGTCACCTCAGCCCGGGAAATCGCATCCCTCAACCCACAGTTCATCAAGATTCCATCGGCCATCAACACGAACATGCCGGTCCTGGATGTCCTGTTCCGGGAGTACAAAGGACAGATCCACGTCTCTCTCGGCATGACGCGGGAGGATGAGGTGGAGACCCTCCTGCACATGGCCGAGACACATGACAGGTCCAAAGATCTGGTCCTGTATCATTGCATCTCCGGCTACCCGGTTGACGAACGCGACCTGGCGCTGGGCGAGCTCCCCATCCTGGCCGAGCGCTATGCCGGCAAGTTCGGCGCTCTGGGTTTTTCGGGCCACCATCGCGGGATCGCGGCGGACATCGCGGCTCTCGCTCTCGGGGCGGAGTTCTTTGAGCGTCACTTCACCCTGGATCGGACCTGGAAAGGAACGGACCACGCAGCCAGTGTGGAGCCTGATGGGATCCGCCGTCTCGTCCGGGATCTCAAGGAAATCTCCGAGGGTCTGAAGCCAAAGCGGATGACTGTCCTCCCGGTTGAAGAAGAGCAACGGAAGAAGCTCAAGAAATTCGAGAGTCTCGGCGACGGAGCCGTCGGCTAGACCCAATGCCCATGAGTTAGTGGAAGGAATGTTTGAAAACGAGGTCTCTGCCCTCGAACTCCCGCCAGGGGCCATTGGCCCCTGGATCCCGATGAGCAGGTCAAGCTTTCGTATGTCATTCAAGTGTTCATCAGCACTCTCAGTCCCACCAGTCCAATTGGGGGAAAGAGCCCCACTACAACAAAATCCGTCTTATCTCAGGGGCGGCTAGACCCTGGCCGGGAAGCCCGAGGATTCCTCGGGCGGAATTACTGGCGGCTTCACCCAAGTGGGGCTGATTGTGCGCTGGAACTTCAGGTTCGTCGATGTCCCGTTCGGAGTCGAAACGGCTCCAGTACCCTCGTCCAGTCCTCTGTCCAGCCGCCGTGAGTCCGGGCCTGATCCGACAGGAAAGTCCCGACGGCCTCCTGCACTTCCCCCTGACGCCACCAGGATTGCGGGTCCGCCTCAACCTCCAGTACCTTCGCCGCAGCTGATTCGGGGCTGTCATGCAAGATTCCGACAGAGGCCAGAGCATCGAACTGAGGGCGAACGGAGGGGCGAACGGCGTCGAGGGCAGGTGTCAGGTAAACGATGGTGGGACGTCCTGCAACGAGGGATTGCAGATAAGTCGTAGCCAGATGCCCGTACACGCATAGCCTGGAAACAGCGACGCTATCGTGAAAGCTACGCCCCGGTTCATCCAGGCTCAGGGGTCCGACTGCCGTCTCGACACGCGCCACCCCGTTCCAGCCATATTGATGTCCGTGAGGATAGACTCTGATTATGACCTGAGTTCCGAGAGTCTTTACTCCTCTCAGGAAACGGATCATCTCGTCCAGGTAGACGCTGATGTAGCTCGAAGAGCTGATCTGCTGCTGAATCCGATACAGGTACCGGGGCATCGCCGTCATGGTGAAGAGTACGGGGCCGCCATCAGGAATGGGACGGGATGAAAGACGCCGAAAACGCTCCAGAACCGGCGAAGCCAGGGGACTCGTCTCGGGTCCATCACTCCAGCCCCAGGTGAAGTAATGGTTTGCAAATCGGCGCTCGCTGATCTCCGGTCCGAAGGTCTCTGAAACACCGTAGTTACCGCCATGCTGGTGAACCATTCGCTGCATTTCGTCCTTGCGCTCCGCGGCGAAGAGGCAGAAGGACGGACTTGTATGAACGGCATGACTGGTCAATGCGGCTGTGTAGTGCACGTACTTCCTGGGCTTCATGACGGCCTCGCGGAGCTGCGGGAAGACCTCCAGATACACCAGGGGAATGTTGAGGGGCAGCAGCTCCCCCACCAGCTTCTCGAATGGGTCTTCACCTAGCGGTATCCGCGTCTCCTTGCGCCACGCCCAATCCACTCCCCCCGTCAACGGAAGGGGCTGCAGATGGAAGTCATCACAGGCATATCGAAGACCCTGACAGAGAGCGAATTGCCGGGACTCCCTGGCATAGGCCGTTACAGTCAGAAGGAGTCGTTTCCGGTGGAGCAGCTTTCCCAGCCCCCTGAGCACTCCATCCACCCTGTCCACGAGTCCGCGAAAGCTGAGCGCCGGAGGTCGTTCGAACTTCACCCATTCACTCTGCTCCAGGGGAGACAGCAGAGGGCGCTTCGGACCGGGGACCTCCAGATGCTCGAATATCTGAGTGAACAGCTGTGCCGAGTAGGGGTCGTGTTGCCCGTTCCAGAAGTAGTCCTCGTGATCGCTGGACACAACCCACTGGTCGAAGGGAAGCCGTGGTGCCTGGGCTCCGGGACGGCTCTTGAGCGCTGCCTGAACCGTTCGATAGTGAGCGTAGACGTGCTGGAGGAATATGTAGAGCCACTCGCCCAGCAAGATCGCCCAGTACTCCGAGTCTTGCTCGACCTTCAGACGCGAGTTGAGAATCGGGGTCAGGACCGTCAGGGTCTTCTCCCGGAGCTCCGAGAGCTGCCTCAGCGCCGCCCCGGCGGTCTCGGAGTCCGCCATCTGAAGAGGCAAGACCTCGCTGTCGGGAGGAAGCGCTTCGAGCTGATGCAGGCACCAGCCGCCCAGGAATAGCTTGCTGCCAGCAGCGGGCCAGGTCTCCTGGCAAGCCGTTGGAACCAACTCCCATGAATCGGAGATCGACACGGTCTACAGAGCTCCTCGATGAACTTGGCGGCGGGCGGCGAAAGTTTGCCCGGGAGGAAGTGCTGAACTCGTCCGGGGACTACCAGACAGTCCGGGCAGAGTCGACTTCCCTCAGCTAGCAGCTGCCACTGCAGCCGGCTCGGACGTCCCGACGGCCTGCTCGAAGTAGGGCAGACAGAGCTTCAGCCCAGCCTCGAGTCCGATGCCTGGCTTCCACCCGAGGACTTCCGTGGCCTTGCGCACATCGGGCTGCCGGACCTTCGGATCATTCTGAGGCAGCTCTTCGAACAGAATCTCGCTCTTGCTGCCCGTCATCTTGCGCACGATCTCGGCGGCCTCCAAGACAGTAATCTCCTCCGGATTGCCGATGTTGACTGGCAGCACCTCGTCGGACATGAGCAAGTCGTAGATACCCTTGATCAGGTCCGTGACGTAGCAGAAGCTACGAGTCTGCTTGCCGTCACCGTACACGGTCATGGGCTCCCCGAGCAGGGCCTGGCGAATGAAGTTGGGCAGCGCCCGCCCGTCATCGAGACGCATGCGGGTTCCATAGGTATTGAAGATACGAACGATCCTCGTATCGAGACCGTGATGCCGATGGTAGGCCATCGTGATGGCTTCTCCGAATCGCTTGGCCTCGTCATAGACACCACGCAGGCAGGTGGTCTCCACGTTCCCGGCGTAGGTCTCGGGCTGGGGATGAACGAGTGGATCTCCATAAACCTCGGAAGTGGACGCCAACAAGAACCTGGCGTTCTTCTCTCGCGCAAGGCCGAGAGCCTTGTGGGTCCCCAGGGACCCGACCTTCAGGGTCTGGATGGGGTACCTCAGGTAGTCGGCCG
This sequence comes from Candidatus Cloacimonadota bacterium, assembly GCA_021772705.1. Lineage (GTDB taxonomy): Bacteria > Muiribacteriota > UBA6191 > JACPRK01 > JACPRK01 > OFTM100. The sequence goes on from JAJFLN010000315.1 coordinate 8,176, forward strand.
GGCTGGCAGGTGAGGCGAAGTGGAGGATGTAATCGAGGGGCCCGGCGAGATGAATATACTCCGTCACGTCATGCTTCAGGAAGTGAAAGGCGTCGCTGCGAATGTGGCTGATGTTCTCACCGGAGCTGGTGAGGAAGTTGTCCATGCAGACGACGTCAAACCCCTCTCGGAGGAAGAGATCGCAGAGATGGGATCCCAGGAACCCGGCACCGCCGGTTATCAGAATTCGGGGCATGAAGAAACGGTCCTTTCGCAAACCTGAAAGCCAGTCCGCTCCGTCAGGAGTCGGGACGTCTGAAGCTGGACTATTATAGCACGCTTCAACGCTTGGCTCAGAGGGTAAACAGAACCCGGAGCCGGCCCGGCAGGGGGCGGATGAAGCGGAAGTTGCCGTCATAACAAAACGCCGCGGACCTTTCGGTCCGCGGCGCCCTGTTACATCTGTTTCTCGACCTAGAAGTTGTGCTGACCGGAAGTCACCACGCCGTTCACCTGCAGGGTGGAGAATCCGTTGGCCTTGGGAGACAGACCGAAGGGGATACCCTGTGTAGTGAAGGACAGATCGAAAGTACCGGCAGATGCGATCAAGAAGGCGGGATGGGTGCTGTTGAAGGCCACACCCAGGTCATTCCGGAGCCTGTTGATCAGAGTTTCGGTGTTGAACGAGAACGAGTTGCCATTGGTCGTGAAGGCATCCGACACGCCATTGTCAGCAACGATCTGCGGTGAAGCAGCGCCGGTCGAGGTGGTACCGGTAAAGGTGAAGGCAGCGCCTTGGTCGACGCCGAACACCACGGAGCCGTCGGTCTGCAACGTTGCTCGGACCTTGGAGACCGAGATGTTGAACACCCGAGGATCGCTGCCCGTTCCTCTGATGCTGATAGTCAATGTGGCGTTGGCGAACACCGAGCCGTCAGCGAACTGGTTGCCGGCACCCGTGCCTGCATTGCTGGCCGAGATGGTCACAGTCGGCAGCGGGCCGGAGATATTCACCGGGTTGGCTGGCTTGACGAACTGGGCAACGGCACCCTGAAGAGCCGTCGGTGCGGCAACAAACTGGCCGCCAACGGTCATACCCGTGATGGCAAAGAAGCGGGTAGGATCGGTGTTGACCGTGAAGCTGCTACCAGCAGCCGTCCTGATGTTGTTAAGGGTGGTGGTGTCGCCGGCTGCGACGCTGTTGGCCAGATTGAGTACGCCGTTCGGCGAGGAGCCGCTGGCGTTGATAAGGACGGTGGCCACGGAACTCGTAATTCCCGAGAGACCCGCAGGGCTGGCCGTGTTGATACCCGCGAGACCAACTGCGGGATCTGCAGGCAGGTCAGAGAAGATCTGACGGAGTCTGGCGTAGGCCGCTTCAGGAGTGGTCGAGGCTGGGTTTCCCGCACTTCCGACTCGCTGCAGTTCGGCAACCAAGAGCGAGCCAAGAGCATTCGCCGAAACGGTGGCGGCGACAGCATTGCCACCCAGAGAGGCCGTGACGCCTTGAAGAATGGGAGCGGGACCAATATCGCCCCCAGCTGCGTTCCGCCGACGGCCACCAGTGGACCGCAGGAACACGAAGCTGCCCAGGGTAGCGGCAAAGTTCGCCTGGTAAGTACCGTCATCCAGGGACGTGATGGTATTGAACGGCGTAGCGGCACCGAAGGCGTTTCCGCTGATGGGGTTCAGCTGATTGCCGGCTGCGAAGTTGGCGTTGCTGAAGAACGTCAGATTGGCACCAGAAATCCGGCTGCCGTTGACATTACCTGCGATGGCGGAGCCTGTGGAGCCCGATCCGCCGACGCCGCTGCCGCTGCCTCCGCCACAACCAACTGTGGCGAGAGTCAAGATAAGGAAACCGCCGATGGCGGCGATGGAATTTCGATTACTGGTTCGACTCACGTGCGTACCCCTTTCTAAGGAAGAAAGTTATGAAGTGTAACTGAACAGCATGGACCCGTTAATCGGATGATGAGTTTCTAAGGTTAACGTAGGATATAGTGGTCATGTGCCGAGATTGTCAAGATTAATTCCCCAAGCAAGAAGCGGACCGTATCCATGTTGGATAACGATCCGCTTCGGAAGAATCGAGTCTTGGTTTCGGGCTAGAGTATGCCGCTCAGAGCACCCAGGGTGATGGCCAGCTTGTATGTCCGGTCAATAATCTCCGACACTCGGTCTCGTTTGATCCGATAGTCGGATGGGACGAATATCGCGTCTCCCTGCTGCACCGCCATTTCCTGGAAGGACTGATCCTGCCGGGGTGCTCCCAGGTGAAGACCGTCCCATCCCGTTCGATCCCGCCTTCTTT
>JAJFLN010000316.1 GCA_021772705.1 Candidatus Cloacimonadota bacterium
TTGCAGCTGATTTATTACACGATCCTGTTTGATCCCGGATCGTGCGGTTAATCGACCGATACTGAGAAACCGCTCACAGCGAGTGACTCACGGAGGCTTGGAAAATGGCGAAACTTGAGCTTAGGACCCGCGCATTCATTACCTGCGCGGCCCCTTACTGGAACAGGGGGCGGAGGACCCCGACCGCCCAGGACTCGACGCTGGCCGGCAGCAGCTCTGCGAAGGACAGAATCGACAGGAAGAGGCATATCTGCCAGATCCGGCCCAGAATGGTCTTCCAGGCATTCTTGTCAGCTTCCTTCTTGGTTGTGCTGACGGCGCCGGCTCCGGAGATGAAGTAGATGATGAAGAAGATGACGGTCAGGAGGAGAAAGAGAACTCCAGCTTGATGGGTTGCGAATACGGCGGGCATGTTTACCTGTTCTTTCTCTGGAGCTCCGAGAGTTCCAGGAAGTTGATCACCAGCGGGCCGGACAGTCCCGGTGGTGTGTCCACGTCAGTCTGCGGAAGCCGGAGCAGTCGGGCTTCCAGGGGGCCACGAGTCTCTCGCTGCACCGAGATGTAGGTCACGTCCACCGTCGGCTGAGGCCGGCGGCTGAAGAGACCGTTGTAATCGTTCTTGATGTACTGGGGCTTGGCCAGTCTGCCTTCGATGCGAATTCGCGATCGGGCGCGGATGCGACTGTCCTTCGGCAGAGGCCTTGGCATCTTCGCCGTGAACCATCGCTCCAGCTTGCTGGCGGAACGGAAGTCAACCTGCCCGCCAGGAATCGAACGGCCTCGTCCCAGGCTGTCCAGGGCAGCCACGGATGTTCGAGTGGGGCTGACCACCGGGCCTCCCCTGGAGGTCTGTCCCTGGGACGCGCTCGGGTTCGCCGAGTTGGAACCCCGGTCGATGCCGGCCACCACGTTCTGGATGCCCAGGTTGAACTCCAGATCCTCCGTGGAGATCCCCCCTCGTCCTAGCCGGGTCCTGACACCCAGAACATCCCCCGGGTCTGTTGTCACCACCAGCTCCATCGAGGGGTCTCCCCGGCTGCTGACGATCCAGCCCTCGAAGCTGACCTGGGTTCCCTCCCGGAAGGCGTTGGGACTGCGAATCAACTCCTGGAATCCTATCCGCTTGCCCAGGAAGCCCTGCTCCTCGATTTTCCGGTTCTTCTGCAGCTCGGCGATGGTCCCGGCCACCTCCGCCAGGGAGAACTCACTCACGATCAGAAACTGCTGGGCGATGGCCCGCTGTTCATCGGTCAGCTTGCCCGACTGCAGGGCGGCCTCGAGCTCCCCCTTCGCCAGCTTCCACTCCCGCTGATTGAAGTAGTAGAGGCCGCTGGTGTAGTGGATCAGGCCGAGCTTCCGGGCTTGAAGCCGGACCCGGGCAGCCAGGGCCTTGTCCGACGGGTCCAGCCGGGAGGCCTCGAAGAGCCGATCGAAGGAGAGGGAGGTGTCAGCCTTCAAGTCGTAGATCTTCGCCAGGATCTTGTGACCCTTCGGATTGGATGGCTCCAGCTCCACGGCCCGTTTGCCGTGACGCAGGGCATCGTCGGGATAGCCCAGCTTGTAGAGGTTGACCGCCAGGTGATACTGAATAGCCCAGGAGCCCGGCAGGGAACGGCCGGCTCGACGCAGCTTCCTGACGGCTTCGTTCAGATCCCCCGTGGCGATCAGGGCCCGGGCCTCCGCCAGGTCCAGGCGGGGCTCGTCGGGGAAGAGCTTGCGGGCGTCGCTGACGCGCTTCAGGGCAACATTGTAAAGCTTGCTCCGGTTCAGATCGTGGATGGCCTGGAGCTCCCGGCCCAGTGCCTCCTGTTTCGCTGACTCATCGGGAAAGGAGGTGTCCGGCAAGGCCCTGGGCTCGACATAGAAGCCCATTCGCTCCATGCCCTCCAGGGCGCCGTGGTGATCTGATCGGAGGGAGAGGGCGTCCCGGTATCGCTCCAGGGCCTCGGCGTACCGGTTCTGCTTCTCGAAGAGCCGGCCCAGATTGTAGTGGGCCTCGACGGAGTTCGGATCGAGCCGCAGGGCCGAGACAAACTCCTCGTAGGCTTCCTTCAGATGCCCCTGATAGTAGAACGCCAGCCCGGCCGTCGTGTGCAGCTGCGCCGTGTCGGCCAGCCCGACTCCCGCCCCCCAGATCAACCCGGCCAGGAGCAAGATCGCGGCTCGGCTCTTGCCTTTCCTCATGAGGCATCCATTCTAGCAGCTAAAGGGCGGACCGGGCCAGCATGGGGGAGCCTCCGGTGAGCATAGGGGGTGCCTTCAGCTGGCATGACCCAGGAAGTTACACGGAGATCTCAGAGATCACAGAGGTCGTTTGAAAAGAGCACGCGCGGCAGACGCGGCGAAAGGGAGGAACCCGGGCGCCCGAGGACCCGTCTCGGCTCAACATCTCACCGGTTCCCCCAAGAACCTCTGTGAACTCCGAGAACTCAGTGGCCTCCGTGATACCTGAGAAGGGGCCGCCCCCCCCCAGCGTAACTGATCCCGGAGTCTTTGGCCGGTCCTGTGGCTGGCTGCGGTTGCATGTCCCGTAGGGGGTC
>JAJFLN010000317.1 GCA_021772705.1 Candidatus Cloacimonadota bacterium
TCCTCCGGTCCGCATCTATCACTCCTTTCCGAAGCTCTACCCAACGTCAATACCCAAGGCAGGAGCCGGATGAGTTGAAGCTCACGTCCGGATCTGTGCGGGGGGCGGCCCGTGAGGGCCGTCCTACCGCGACCGGATCCCGATCTGACGATCAGGGGGCCGGCGGCATCTCGACACCCTGCCTCACAAACAGAGCCGGAGTCCCCAGGGGCACGGCGACCCGGTGCCGGCCAGGGCCGCTGTAGACCTGACCCGTCTTCCAGTGCCGCCAGCTCGACCCGGCAGGGAAGTAGACATCCAGGTGCTCCCGGTTCGGCTTCAGCACCGGCGCTGCCAGCAGATCACCCCCGAGCAGGTACTGGTCTTCAACGTCCAGGGCGTCCCGATCCTCCGGATAGGCGAGCCACAAGTGACGCATGATCGGCAGTCCGGTCTCGGTGGCCTCCCGGGCCGCTTCGATCAGCTTGGGCTGGATCCACTTGTGCAGCCGAGCCATGGCGGCGAAATGGGCCAGCACCGATTCATTGGAATCGACCTGAACGTTCAGCTGCCGCCAGTAGCCCTCGTGGGTCCGCATCAGGGGGCTCATGGCCGCCGCCTCGACCCAGCGGCGAAACAGCTGTGACCGGCGAGGGAGGGAGACCAGTGACGTGAATCCCCCGGCGTCGAAGTGATAGAAGGGGACACCGGAGAGCCCCAGGTTCAATCCGGCGGGAACCACCGTGGGCAGGCCGTCGTCCTTGGACCAGTTGGTGTTCTGATCCCCGGCCCAGACCATGTCGACCCAGGGAGTCGACCCGGCGTAGCCAGAGCGGCTGAAGATCACGAAGTCCCCATCGGGGCGCTCTTCGAGACAGGTCTCCCGGTTGAGCCGGGCCCACTCGATGGGGTAGCGATTGTGCTCCAGGGGCGCGCCCCGCTCGGAGTGAATCACTCCATCCCAAGGCAGCCATTCCCCGAAGTCGGCCATCCACCCATCCATTCCTGCCTGGAGGGCCTTTCTCAGGAAGCCAGCAAGGTAATGCCGCGCCTCCGGGTTTGACATGTCCACCAGACCGCCCCGGAAGATGGAGATCAGCTGCACATAGGGCCCCTCAGCCTCCCGGCTGAGCATATAGGCCTTGTCAGACACAGCGCCGGGCTTACGCACCAGGAAGCCCCGGGACTGGGCCTCGGCGAACTCGGGAAACTCCTGCTCGATGAAGGAGTTGAAATAACCCATGAACCGGACGCCCTGACCATGGAGCTCATCGATGAAGCCGGCCAGGTCCGGATAGAGCCCCTCGTCCACGGTCCAGTGATACCGCACATCGTAGCCGAAGAGCCGCTTCCTGGCGCCGAGCCAGTCCTGGGCCCAGACAGCATCGAGGGGTACGCCGCCGTCCTTCAGGGTGGTCACGAACTCCCGTATCCGATCCGGGCCACCCTGAATCGCGGCCCAGACGCCGAACCCCCAGTCCGGCAACATCCGGGGACGGCCCGTGACGGCCGTCAGCTGCCGAATGACATCGGCGGGCTTCGGTCCCCGGAACAGGTAGAACCCACCCTCTCGATCCCAGATATCCACTGAAAATCGATCCCGTTGCCGAGGACGGTTCAAGTGAAACACGGACCGGGCCGTCGTGTCGGCCAGGTAGCCGTAACCGGCGGTGGACAGGAAGTAAGGGATCGGGAAGTAGCTGTCGTCGGTGGTTCCGTTGAAGGGCAGCCTCACAGGCCAGTCAACCCGGCCGATCCCCTGCTCCGACACCCAGATTGGCACCTCTCTGCCAGCGTGCTTGATCCGGTTGTACTGCTCTCCGAAGCCAAGGTAATCCTCACCCTCCACGGCCAGATGTGTGAATAGGACCCGATTGAAGGAGCCACCTTGGAGAGTCGCCTTGACGTGCAGGGTCCCCTCCCCTGGGGAGGTGAACTCGATCCGGGCCGTACCGGGAGGAAGGCCGACGGAGGGAGGCACGGCTCGCAAGGTGGCCAGCAGAACCAACGATCCCTCGGGCTGCTCCACCTCCGAGACGGACCAGGCGCTGGCGGCAGCGTCCCGGTCCTCCTTGAAATCATAGGAGCCGAATGTGGACTTCACCTTCGTCTCTGCCCGCTCGAATCGGAGGAACGACATCCCCGGCTTGGTCCCCAGCAGGATCTCCCCGGTGGAGGCGGAGCGAATCTCGACCCTCAGCGGTTTCGACCCGTAGGACAGCTGGAAATCACCGATCGACAGGGGCGCACCCAGCTCGTCGGAACCGGCAGCAGGCGAGAGGGCAAGGAGACAGACCAGGACAGCAGCGAGGGGGATCTTGAGTCGATTCATAGCGGCGGCATTCTAGCATGAACGCGCCCCGAGACAGTCGGTCCGAACTCCAGAGCGTTCCGCAGGAGACTCATCGTGCTTTGCATGAGTATCCCGGGCCGCTCGACGAACCGCCTTCCCTGGCAAGCGTAGGTGGCGCAGGCTCCGTTGTACCGGAAGCAGTCGCGATGATGCGGCGTGGCGCATGTGGCGCAGACTATGGTGGCCGGGATCTCCCCCCCCTCCAAGTACCCAAGAACCCCCACCAGTCCTTCTGGGAGGATGACGGGTCCTCCCGGGTTCCGCCTCCCCCCAGGCCCACCAGTTCCCCGGAATGCAACGAGCAACACCAGGACGCGTTTGGCAGGGCTCGGGGAGTACGAGGACCCCACCCAACTTATCGGCTTACGCCGTCACACCTCGACTTCAGCCAGCCACTCGATCGTCTCCGGATGGTCTCTCGCCAGGAGGATGAGAACCGCTGCCTGCTTGTTGGGCCTTGCCCTTCCCTGCTCCCACTTCTCC
>JAJFLN010000318.1 GCA_021772705.1 Candidatus Cloacimonadota bacterium
ATGGCCGCCCGCTCCATTCATCCCCTTCGGCGTAGCTCAGGACATGCTTCGACAGGCTCAGGACGAACGGATCGGGAAAACTCGGCCATTCAGTCGTCCTGGATGCGGGCATCCATAGTAGGACGAACGGATCGGGAAGACTCGGCCATTCAGTCGTCCTGGATGCGGGCATCCATAGTGGGGCGAACGGTTTTATGGACAGGCATCATATGTAAAGGAAACAGCGGACCACCACACTAGCTGCCCCCCGGCGTCACTTGCCCATTGCGGGTCATCAGGAGCCGGTGGGTCCGGAAATGAAGATCCGGCAGCCCCCCGAGGCCTGCCGGATCTCACTGCATTCTGCGACTGTTACCTATGGAATCGAGTAGGCGGTGCCGCTCTTTGTGACCCGCCCTTCCTCTTCCAGGGTGTTCATTCGCCGGATGAGCTTGTGATAGCTCACGCCCAACTTGCTGGCGATCTGCTTTCGATCCTGAGGCTGCTTGCTGCCCTTCAAGATCTTCATGATCGCGTCAGCGTCAACGGGCTTGCCCCGCCTCGGTGTCTTGCCCGTGCTCTTGGCCGCGCCCCGAGTTCGAATCTTCCCCTCCGGGAAGTAACTGCGAGTGCGGGCATACTGATAGGCGCGGCCACTGGAGAGCAGCGGCTCCAGGGCGGCCTTCATCTGTATCCGGGAGATGGAGAACTTCTTCGCCAGCTCCGTGAGCTTCATACCCGTCGAACGATTGTCATTGAGCACCACCAAGATGTCGCGCGGATCCGGCAGTGCCGCCTTCTTCGCTGCGGCCCGTCCCGCTCCACGTCTGGCGGAAACCTTCTTCCGTCCCCGCCGGGGTCGAGTCGATGCGGCCGGCAAGGCCTTGACCTCCTCAGCCATGGGCGCCTGGGCCACTCGCGGCTCCGGTGCTCGTTCGGGTCCAAGACTCAGCGTGAACGTCCGCCGCCCCTCCCGGACCGTGATTCCCCTCTCGAGCAATAGCACCAGGAAATCACTCAGACCGCCTACCGGCCTGTTTCTCCGTCCTGCCATGCAAACTACCTCCTGTTCATTCAGGTGGATCCCCTTTCCACGTTAACCAAGCAGTGTAGTGCAGATCGCGCCTGAACACAACAATGTAATAGCTCACAGCTAGCAGGCCTTCGGCATTTTGGGTCGAAAACCCTTTATTAATACGTATTGTCGGCAATACGTAATTGACATGAAGCAAGCCTCATGGACTTGACCCGAAACTTCCACATCCCCAAGTCATTGCGATCCTCGATTGAGGATTCACTCCCGATGCTGTGTTTTTTGGCTATCGTGACCCCTCCTTGCTCCCAATCGTCACAGGGCCCCATCTTCGCCGTCCCGGGTCTCTTGTGCCACATCTCCGCCCGGAAGTGCGTTTTGTTGAAGGCGGCGCGGTCCAGGGTGTATTACGATGGCTTGATGGTGGCTCGGCAACTCACCGTGGCAGTGACCGGAGGCGGAAGCGGCGGCCATGCCAACCCTGCCATGGCACTCATCGATGGCTGGCGCCACTTGTCAGGAGCGGCGACGCCAGAGTTTCACTACATCGGCAGCCACACCGGGATCGAAGCCCAGCTAGCCCGCAGCCGCCGGATTCCCTACCACCCCATCCCTACGGGAAAGCTTCGGCGGTACCTGTCATTCCAGAACTTTCTCGACCTGTTCCGTGTCGCGGCAGGGGCAATCGCGTCAGTCAAGCTCCTCTGGAAACTGAAGCCAGACGTGGTCTTCTCAACGGGCGGATTCGTCTCTGTTCCCGTGGTGGTGGCGGCCTGGTTGCTGAGGATTCCTGTGCTGGCTCATGAGCAGACGACCAGCAGCGGACTGGCGAACAGGATCGCCGGAAGGATCGCTGACCGGATAGCCGTCAGTTTCGAGAGCTCCGCCAGTCAGTTTCCCGCATCAAAGGTCATTCTCACCGGAATTCCGCTACGCCGGAGTCTCTTCGAGGGTGATGGAGAGCGATTCCGGCGTGGAAGGGGCTTTCCGGCGGACCTGCCTCTCATCTACGTCACCGGAGGTGCCCAGGGCTCGAGAGTCCTCAACGAAGCCGTCCTGGACCAGCTGCCACGGCTCCTGCAAGAGGCAATCGTGGTGCATCAGGTGGGCCGGCACCCCTCCTACGATGCACTGGCACTCGCCGAGAGTCGCCAGAGGGAGCTGCCGCCACATCTGGCCGCCAGGTACCTGACGTTCCAGTACATGGACTCCGAACTGGGGGATCTGCTGGCGGCGGCCACTCTGCTGATCGGCCGGTCGGGAGCCGGAACGGTCTGTGAGGCCATGGCTCTGGCGATCCCCTGCGTCCTGGTGCCGCTCTCCACCTCTGCCGGGGACGAGCAACGGAAGAATGCCCGGCTGCTGACCGATGCAGGCCAGGCCACCCTCATTGAGGAGGCGGACTTGACTGGCGACTTGCTGGCAGACACCGTCGAGGGACTGGTCAGATCTCCGGACAAGCTGGACCAGATGAGAGCAGCAGCGAAACACCTTCATGTGCCAGGGGCGATTGAACGCATTGCATCGGTGTTGCAGGAACTGGCAAGTCAGAACAGTCGTCGCCGTGACCATCGGGGCTGATCCCTGATCGGCGCTCGGATCAGGTCATCGGATTCGAACGGGTCGCATCCCGGAGGTCATCGCAATTCACGCTGTCCTGACTGCTCAGATCCTCCAGGCACTCGTTGAGACTCCTGACTCTTGTACAGAGGGACCTCAGCAGAGTGAGGACCATGTGGGGGTCTTCCTTGACCCTTCGAAGGATGGACTCCCGGTCCAGCACCATCACCCGGGTATCGCCTCGGGCCGTGGCGGTGGCCACCCTGGGAAGCTGCTCCAGAAGAGCCATCTCTCCGAAGAACTGTCCTTTGTCCAGCTGGCACACGATGGTTCGCACGCCTTCGAGAGCCGACGAAATCTCCACGGCCCCCTCCTGGATCACATACATCTTGTCTCCCGGCTCCCCCTCGCGGAAGATGACTTCGCCATCGGCGAAGCGTACCCCGAACAACCCCGGCTTTGCTGCGCTGGTCACGACATCTCTCCCTGACTCCTCACTTCGACTTCCGGGGTGAAACCCCTGACTTGGCCGAGAACGATCTCCGGACCCGCCGCACCGGAGCGCAGCGAGGAAGCAACTTCAGGAGATCTGCCAGCCGGCGAATCTTCAGGCAGTCGTCCGCCGGATGCATACCGAAGGGATCGAGCAACACAGGCTCAATGCCCGCTCTCCTGGCACCCACCACATCGATGGCATAGATGTCTCCAACGTAGAGAGACTCTTTCGCCGTCAATCCCGTACGGTCCAGCGCGATCTCGAAGATACGTGGGTCCGGCTTTTCAACTCCCACGACCTGGGAGTCGATGACCGTGTCCATGAAGGGGGCCAGACCTTTTCGCTCGAGCCACTGTTTGACGCGTCCGTCGGCGTTGGACACCACAGACATCCGATAGCCCGCATCCTTGAGCTGCCGGAGTACGGGTCGAGTCCAGGGACGAAGCCAGATCCACAGTCCCACCTGTTGATGCCGTTCGTACAGGATAGGCGCGACCTCCTGGAACTGCTCCCCCGTGAGCCCCGCCTCCAGAAAGAGTACCTCGAAGTACCTTCGCCACCGAGATTCATCCGTCGTATTCGCCTCCTCCGTGAGCAGACGGTCCATCTCGATTCTGGCCGCCACCTCCTTGTGTCTGAACACCGAGGCGGGAACACTGGACCCAACCTGCCGGGCTACTCGGGACAGGTAGGGGTAGTCGATGAACAGAAGTGTGTTGCCGGCGTCGAAGAGGACCTGGCTGATGCCGGAGGGCAACGTGTTCATCGAATTGGATCCGTTTCCTGGCCGATGGACATGACCAATTGAAGTACCGGGACGGAAGGAGCCTCCAGTTCGGGGCTCAGCCGCGATTGCCAGAGACCTGCTGGCAGGACTGAGATCCGCCGGCTCCCCGAGCAGCCTGGGAGCCACTACGGATTAACAAGGAGCCAACCAGGGCCAGGCCAAACGTGCCCAGCGCCGACAGCAGAACATGCTCGCTGATTGCGGACCGCAACTGAACCATCTGCATTCCCACGAGCCTGATGCTCTCCTGGAGTTGGCCGAGATCCCCCGCGACGGAGCGGAACTGAGCCATCTCGAAGATTTTGGTGAGGGTCATGTCCCACCGGCTGACACAGGCGACAACCATGAACCAGGAGACGCCAGCACCGATCAAAGCGCCCCCCAGGATCATGCGCACGTTGGCGCAGCTGTTGCACTCAGATGTCTCGGGGCTTGCGATCTCTGTCATGGTTCCTCCGAATGGCAAATCGGGCACTCCGATTACACGGTGCGGAATCTGGCTTCTCCATGGACCCTGAATCCGCCCGGTCCGGGCCATCGTGACATCCCGGTTCGACCAAGTCAAGCACGCCCAGGGACCCGGGGTGCATGTCTGCGAGGGGGCGGAAACTAACGTAGACGAGATGTTTGAGTGTGAGGACTGACGCACGAGGCTCCCGGCATGGGGGATCCGGTCGCGGTAGGGACGGCCCTCACGGGCCGCCCCCCGCACAGATCCGGACGTGAGCTTCAACTCATCCGGCTCCTGCCTTGGGTATTGACGTTGGGTAGAGCTTCGGAAAGGAGTGATAGATGCGGACCGGAGGA
>JAJFLN010000319.1 GCA_021772705.1 Candidatus Cloacimonadota bacterium
CAAGCCGTAACGGCTGCAGATGTGACGGTCTTCTGCGGCTGGCTCGTGTTCGCCCTCTTTGGCTTGCTGGCGCTCTCCCTGCGCTGGACGGCGCTGCTGGCCCTGGAGGGACTGCTCTGGCTGCAGGTGCTGGCAATCCCCTTCCTCTTCTTCCAGTTCGGCTCCGTCCGAGAGGTGCTGCTCAACGGCTTCGCCGGAGCGTTCTTCGCCTCCGGCATCTGGCTCTTTCAAGGCCGGTCGTTGCAGGTGTTGCTGGTGCCCTTGGCGTTGATCGCGTTCTCACTGGCGGGAATCAAGCACGGCTTGATGCCCCGTACATTTCCACAGGAGTTGATGGACTCCCAGATCACGGGACAGGTCACCGTCGAGGCAGCCCCGCTTCCAGCTGGCTGGGCTTCCTACGAAAGTCCCGCCTTCAGCATCGGCGTTCCCCTGGGCATGACCAGCGGCTTCATGGGCACAGGACGCGGCAACGTCTTCACCTACCAGAACGGTCGGCCGGGATCAGAGACACTCAGCTCCCTGGCCATGATCTTCCCCAGGCCGACGGCCTTCGAATACGACCCGGACGTGGCCACCATGGCCAGGCAGTTCACCGGTGCCAGGACGGAGCTCGAGTACGCCCGGCACATACTGAACGCCCGGGACGGGTACCTGTTTCTTCTGGAGAAGCTCAGCTGGCTCGGTGCAACGGCTCCGGAGCGGGTGGAGGAGATTCACGTGGCAGGGGCCTCCGGGTTTCTCATCGCCGAACCCCGAACGAACTGGTACCGGGTCAAGCTCTACTTCGAACATGTCGGGTTCGAGACCCAGACCGAGTTCTGGTTCTATGGAAGCAGGACGGCTCTGCAACGACAGCGCGTACTGGATCACCTGGCCACCCTGCGGGTGCATCCAGAGCATCGTGAGATCCCCACACTGGCGGCGCTGGAAAAGATCTCGCGGGGCGGCAATCATCAGCTGGCGAACATTCACCTCAGCACCCATCTCACCCTCAACCCCATGGGACACGAGGCCCTCTATCTGCTGGGCCTGAACCAGCATTATCTGGGCCGCCTGGACAAGGCGGCAGCTGCTCTGTCCCGCATCGACTGGTTGATGGAGCACGGACAGCTGGAGCCGCGCCATACCCTCGCCTGGATCGACCGTTACGCCGCCCTGGACCCGGCCTCGGGTTGGCACCCACGAGGTGGCTGGCTAGCCTCCCACCGGCAGTGACTCACGAGAGTTGCAGGGTCTGATCAGGACTGAGGTCGTCTATGATGTCGATGGAGAGCCGGCCACGGTCAGTCGCGTCCGGCGCCTCGCCAGAGCCATTCACCGGGCGTGACGTCCCCTCCCTGGAGCATCGTGATACACGTCATCCTTCCAGCCTTCAACGAGTCCCGTAACCTGCCGGCACAGCTGGGACGTCTTGAGACTCTGCAGAGAAAGCACGGCCTTACGATGGCCGTCTGGATCGTCGATGACGGCTCGACGGACGGCACGTCTGAGACAGCCAAACGCTCAGCGAGCAACCTGGATCTGCGAATCCTGTGGCACGACCAGAACAAGGGGCTGGGCCGGGCCCTGCTGACGGGGATCCAGAATGTCTGCGCCGTGGCGGATTTCGACGATGTGGCGGTGGTGATGGACGCCGACGACACCCACGATCCGGAGATCATTCCACGGATGGCCCTAGCCATCGATGCCGGCGAGGACATCGTGATCATGTCTCGATTCGTCAACGGAGGCGATGACTCCAGCGCGCCGCCCTTCCGCCGGCTGCTCTCCCGGGGTGCGGGCTTCCTGCTCCGGACTTTCGGGCCCTACGAGGACGTGCACGACTTCAGCAGTGGGTATCGGGCCTATCGCGTCAGCATACTGAGACAGGCCCTACTGGGTTACTCGGACCAGCTCATACAAGAGGCCGGATTCGCCTGCATGGTCGAGCTGCTCCTGAAGCTGAGCGTCTTCTCCCCCAGGGTCCGGGAGGTGCCTCTGTACCTGCGCTACGATCGAAAGTGCGGACCGAGCAAGCTGAGGATCTTCCGCACCGTCCTGCAGTATCTGCAGCTCATTATCCGGTATCGGACCGATGAACGATTCCTCCGGCAGCCCAGGGAGCTCGAGGGCTGATGGCGGGCGAGTGATGCAGAGAGTCGCCATCATCGGCGGGGGGATTGCGGGGATGACCTCGGCCCTGGACCTGGCGTCTGAATCCAGAGAGGTGATCCTCCTGGAGGCGAGCGATCAGCTCGGCGGACTGGGGACCTTCTTCCAGTCCAAGGGCCAGTGGATCGACCGGTTCTACCACAGCATCACCAAGACCGACGAACACCTGCAGGGCCTGATCGACGAACTGGGTCTGACCGATCAGCTCTACTGGAAGCCGACAGGAATGGGCATGATCGTGGGGGACCGCCACTACCCCTTCAACGGTCCTCTGGACCTGCTCAGGTTCGATGTCCTGTCCTTGCCGGATCGGCTGCGGCTGGGGGTGACGAGCCAGCTCCTCAGGTGGCTCGGAGAAGGCAAGGAACTGGATTCGATCACCGTCGAGGACTGGCTCCGCCCCCTCTGTGGAGAGGCCGTCTGGAGCCGGGTCTGGCAACCCCTGTTCGAGGTGAAGTTCGGCCCCAGGGCCTCGGTTTTGCCGGCGCTCTACATCTGGTCCCGGATGGGACGGGAGAGCAACACGGCGATTCGTGGTTACCTCCGGTGCGGCCTGAAGGGCATGATCGACTCCCTGGGCCAGACCATCACGAAGCGAGGAGGGCAGATCCGGAAGAACTGCACCGTACGCCGTCTGGAGAAATCGGCCCGCGGGGTGCGTGTCACCCTGGCCGACGACGAGTCGATCGACTGCGATGCAGTGATCGCCACAGTCTCGATCCCTCTGCTGGGCAAGCTCGCGGGAGACTCGGATCTGGCGGCCCGGATACCCCGGCAGGACGTGCCGTACATGGGCGTCGTGGTGGTTCCATTCTTTCTGTCTCGCCCCCTGGAGGGCTTCTACTGGTCCCCTGTCCTGGAGAGCGCTGCCGGCTTCAACGGCGTCATCGAGACCTCGGCGCTCATCGATCGGGCCCAGTATGGAGACCGGCATCTGGCCTACGGCATGCGCTACTGCGATCGGGACACCGAGCTGTTCGGCACCGACGACGACCTGATCCGGGAGACCTGGTCCAGTCATCTGGTCCAGGTTTACGAGGCTCAGGGCTTGCGGCGAGAACACATCCTGGAGACCCACGTGTTCAAGGCCCCCTTCGTGGAGCCGGCCTACTCCGTCGGCTACGGCACTCGCGTCCCCCCCTTTCAGGTCGAGGGAACCCGGCTCTTCCTGGCTTCCACCGCCCAGGCCTATCCGAATGTCACCTCCTGGAACTGGTCCATTCACGTGGCCCGTCAAGCGGTTCGCCGCCTGGAGAGCGTCCTCCATGGCTGACAGTTGCCGGCCCAAGGCCAGTCTCTCCCTGGACCTGGACAACCTCTGGGCCTACCTGGCCGTTCGAGGCGATCCGGAGTGGCGGTCTCTGCCCACGTACCTGCCTCGATTGCTGCCGCGATTCCTGGATTTGATGGACCGCCGGAGCCTGTCGATGACAGTCTTCGTCGTCGGCCTGGACGCCGAACAGGACTCCAACAGCGACGAACTGATGGCGCTGGGCGAGTCCCGCCATGAGGTGGGCAACCACTCCCACCGGCACGATCCCCTTCTTTGCATCGAACCGGAGGAGGAGATTTCGCGCCAGCTTGGCCAGGCCCATGACGCGATCCGGACCGCCACGGGCCGAGTGCCCACCGGGTTCCGGAGCCCGGGGTTCGCCACCAGTCCAGCGCTTCTCCGGTGCCTGGGAGCGGCGGGCTACCGGTATGACAGCTCCATCTTCCCCTCCTTCATGGGACCCCTGGCGAGGCTTTACTACAAGCTTCGATCCGGGAAGCGACTGGCCAAGGGAAAAGATCCGAGGGACACTCTATTCGGACCCCTTTCGGCAGGTCTTCGTCCGCTAGAGGCGTTTCCCTGGAACCTGGGCGACGAGGCAAGTCCGGCGATGACCGAGCAGCCCGTGACCACCATGCCCTGGCTGAAGCTCCCGATTCACGGAACGTACATCCTGTATCTCTCTCGCTTCTCCGTCACCTTGGCCCGGACCTACCTGCGTCTCGCCCTGGACCTCTGCGCCCGCACGGGTGTGGAGCCATGCTACCTCCTCCACCCCCTGGAGCTGCTGGGTGCCGGCGAGGTGGAGGGGCTGCAATTCTTCCCCGCCATGGACCTCCCCCTGGACCACAAGACCTCCGTGCTGAACTGGCTGCTCGACGAGCTTCAGAGCCGATTCGATGTCGGCACCCTGGAAGAACAGGTAACCAGGGCCCCGACAGGACCGGCGAGGACACCGGCTGAGCTGAGGGTGTGATCGAAGCCGGAGCAAGTCGAGTCGTCCCGGTTGGCTAGTTTCCGTCCTGAAGCTCCCAAGCCGTTCGGCCCGACCCTTCTCCAGGCCCAGGGACGGGCCTGTGTTGGTGCGTCAGAGACCCCTCTCCTGAGCTTGCCGACGGGGCGGGCCGAACGGGTTTCCGGGCGGGAACTGGCTAGCTTCCCAGCTTCTG
>JAJFLN010000320.1 GCA_021772705.1 Candidatus Cloacimonadota bacterium
CCTCTACTTCGGATCCGGGATGCCGATCTACCAGGCCAAGCAGCTCCTCATCTCGGGCAAGCAATACCTGGACGAGTACAACTGGAAGTTCATGACCGGTACGGGACCCTATGTGATGAAGCCCGAGGACTTGGTGAAGGGCGAATCACTCACCCTGACCCGCCGGAACGACTGGTGGGCCGAGAACGAGCGGTTCGCCAAGCACTGCTTCAACTTCCACAAGATCAAGTACCGGGTCGTCCGGGAACGGGAGCTGGAGTTCGAGAAGTTCAAGAAGGACGAGCTCGACTACTACTTCGTCAGCCGGGCCCAGCGCTGGGTCGAGGATCTTCCCAAGGAGGAGCTGATCCAGAAGGGTTGGATCAAGCGGCGGAAGGTCTACAGCCAGGCTCCGGAGGGCTTCTCCGGGTTCGCCTTCAACATGAGAGTCAAGCCCTTCGACGACCGGCGAGTCCGTCTGGCCTTCGTCCATCTATTCAACCGTAAGCAGTTGATGGAGAAGATCTTCTACAACGAGTACGAGTACATGAACTCCTACTTCCCGGGACGGGACTGGGGTGCCGGGGATCAGAATCCCGTGATGGAGTTCGACCCGGACCGGGCCGAGGAGCTGCTCGCCGAGGCGGGTTTCAAGGAGCGGGACAAGGAAGGCTATCTGATCGGCCCCGACGGCAAGTCGCTGGAAGTGACGGTCAACTACGCCTCCCAGAGCTGGGAGAAGATCTGGCTTGTGGTCAAGCAGGACTACGAGGACGCAGGCATCAAGTTCAACCTGAAGCTCATGGACGGGGCGACGCTGATCAAGAAGATCACGGATCGGCAGTTCAAGATCCACTTCCAGGCCTGGGGCGCCCTGCTCTTCCCCAATCCCGAGACCAGCTGGCGGTCCTCTCTGGCGGATCAGCCGGCCAACAACAACATTTGTGGCTTCAAGAACAAGCGGGTTGACGAGCTCTGCGCCCAGTACAACGTCATCCTCGACCGGGCGGAGCAGAAGAAGCTCACCCGCGAAGTGGACCGCATCGTGTTCAATGAGCACCCCTACGCCCTGGGGTGGTACGCCAACTTCCAGCGCTTCCTCTACTGGGACCGATTCGGCCATCCCGAGACGTATCTGACCCGGACGGGCCAGGACTTGACGACCATGATGAGCGAGACCTGGTGGTTCGACCCCGATGCCGATGCCCGGCTCGCCGCAGCCATCGCAAAGGGCGAGCCTCTGCCCCAGGGTCAGGTCGTGGTCAAGCCCTGGGCGAAGGCGAAGGCAGAGTGAGGCGTGCCTCACTCACAGTAGTGGCCGGGGCTGTCACAGCCCGGGTCAGGAGTCACCTGGCTCCCGGATCGCGTTTGAACGCAGGAGACTGACATGCATGGCATGATCAGCTACTTCATCCGGCGCTTGTTGCTCATTCCCATCACCTTCGTATGCATCACGTTCATGGTCTACGGGATCATGAGACTGTCGCCCGGCGGCCCGATCGAGCAGGCCCGGACCCAGATGCTCATGGCCCAGATGCAGGAGGGTGGTGGAGGCGCCTTCTCCCAGATAGGCGAGCTTGCCTTGCCCCAGGACGCCATCGATCAGCTCAAGATCTACTACAAGCTCCACCGGTCCATACCCGTGGGCTACATGATCTGGCTGGGTGTCTGGCCCGATGATGACCGGGGAGGGATCTTCTCCGGAATCATCCAGGGCGACTTCGGCATCTCCTACCGGTACTCCGACTCTGTCCTCTCCACCATCGTGTCCAAGTTTCCCATCTCCGTCACCTTCGGGTTGATCGGGTACCTGGCGACCTGGATAGTCTGCATCCCCCTGGGCGTGCAGAAGGCGTTGTTGCACCGCACCTGGTTTGACATGACCACCTCTCTGGCTGTCTTCCTCGGCTACTCGATTCCCGGGTTCGTGGCCTGTCTGGCTCTGATGCTGATGTTCGGAACCAGTCTCGTCTGGGACCTCTTTCCCCTCGGCGGTTTTCGATCTGAGAACTGGAACGACATGTGGGCCGCCGGCAACATCTGGTGGTGCATCAAGGACCAGGCCTGGCATATGTTCATCCCCCTGGTGGGATACGTGATGTCCGGCTTCGCCACCATGACGATCCTGATGAAGAACTCGCTCCTCGACAACCTGGGAGCCGACTATGTGCGAACTGCCTTCGCCAAGGGCCTCAGCGAGAGGCGTGTGATCTTCCTCCACGCCCTTCGCAACTCGATGATCCCAATCTGCGTGGGAATCGGCGGCGCCATCGGACTTCTCTTCGCCGGTTCGTTCCTGATCGAGAAGACCTGCAACATCCCCGGAATGGGCCTGCTGGGCTTCAACTCCCTCATCGAACGTGACTATCCCGTGCTGATGGGAATCCTGGTCTTCGGAGTCCTGATCCGGCTCACGGGAAACATCCTGTCAGACCTGATCCTGGCATTCATCGACCCCCGGGTCCGGTTCAAGTGAGCAGGGGAGACCGATGACTCATATCCTGTTCAAGTTGCTGCAGCTCCTGGTGGTCCTCCTCCTGGGCTTCGTGCTGACCACCTATGTCTTGCCCTGGTTTTTCAGGTGCTTCCTGAGGATCCTGGGGTATCCGGCCGAGTTTTCTCCCGTGACGCAGAAACGGATCCGCCGCTTCCGTGCCATCCGGCGAGGGTACTGGTCCTTCAAGCTGATCACGGTCCTCTTCGTCACGTCCCTCTTTCTGGAGTTGATCGTGAGCAGCAAGGCCCTGATGATTCGCTACGAGGACCGGACAGCCTACCCGGCTCTGTGCGAGTGGTTGAACATGGCCTGGCCCTTCGGTGAGGTGTCGTCGTTCAACAAGAAGAGCGACTTCGGGCAGATCGGTGAGAGTGAAGTCGACTATCGTCAGTTCGCCATCTACGCGGCACATCCCGCTCTCATGCGGAAGGATCTGGAGAAGGAGAGGACGGCTCTGACTGCCGAGAAGGAGGCCTACCTGGCCGAACACCCCACTCCCGGTCCCGACGCCAGGCGCTTTGAAGTCCGCAGGTATGAGCGGGCGATGAAGAGGTTCGGCAAGCGAGGCGAGACCCTGCTCGCCCTGGAGAAGAACCTGGCGGTCTTCGAGGGAGGCCGGGCCGGCTGCTGGATGCCCGTCTATCCCGTTGGCCCCGGGGACCTTCGCTACGACCTCAAGTCGAACCCGCCCAATCGTCCTTCCCTGGAAGAGGGCGTGCCTCTCGGAACGGATATGTCGGGCCGCGACGTGGTGCCTCTCATGCTCTACGGCTTCCGGATCTCCCTGGCCTTTGCCCTTGTGGTGGCGGGTCTGGGTTACGGCTTCGGAATCCTGGTCGGAGGCGTACAGGGTTACTACGGAGGCTGGGTGGACATCGTGACCCAGAGGGTGGTGGAAATCTGGGGCTCTATCCCGTTCCTCTTCACGATCATGATCATCGCCTCCATCGTTCAACCCTCGTTCTGGATACTGGCTGTGCTCATGGTGGTCCTGACCAGCTGGCTGGGAATCACCTACTACGTCCGGGCCGAGTTCTACCGCGAGAAGGCCAAGGACTACGTCCAGGCGGCCATCGGATCCGGGGTCTCGGACTGGCGAATCATCACCCGTCACATCCTCCCCAACGCCTTGGTTCCTGTTGTGACCTTCGCCCCCTTCGGGATCGTGGCCTACATCGGTTCCCTGGTCTCCCTCGACTACCTCGGCTTCGGCCTCCCCCCAGGGACACCCAGCTGGGGAGCGCTCCTGAGGCAGGGGCTGGAGAACGTCAAATTCTACCCACACCTCACGATCATCCCCACCGTGGCTCTGGCCTCGACGCTCTACACGGTGGTCATGATCGGCGAGGCCGTTCGTGAGGCCTTCGATCCAAAGGTCTTCTCCAGGCTGAGGTAAGCGATGGCAACGACGGCAACGACAGCAGACGGGGCGAGAAAGAAGCTCCTGGAGGTCAAGGGCCTCCGGACTTACTTCGACGTCGAGGGTCAGACGGCCAAGGCCGTCGACGGCGTCGACTTCTTCATCCACGAGAACGAGGTCTTCGGCCTCGTGGGGGAGTCCGGTTCGGGCAAGTCCGTCACGGCCCTGTCGGTGATGCGGCTCATTCCAGACCCACCGGGCTGGATTGACGGCGGTGAGGTTCTGTTCCGGGGCAAGAACCTTCTGGACTTGACCTACGACGAGATGAGGAAGATCCGGGGCAACGACATCTCCATGATCTTCCAGGAGCCCATGACGGCGCTCAATCCCGTCTACAGCATCGGGTTCCAGCTAACGGAGGCGTTGCAGCATCATCAGGTGATGTCCCGGCAGGATGCCAGGGAGCGGGCCGTCGAGATGCTCGACCTGGTGGGGATTCCTGATGCGTCCCGGCGCCTCGGAAACTACCCTCACGAGTTCTCTGGCGGCATGAGGCAGCGCGCCATGATCGCCATGGCCCTCTCCCTGACGCCCCATCTACTCATCGCCGACGAACCGACCACAGCGCTGGACGTGACCATCCAGGCCCAGATCCTGGAGCTCATGCTCGACCTTCGTCAGCAGACCGGGGACTCCTCCATCATGCTCATCACCCACGACCTGGCCGTGGTCGCCGAGACCTGCGAGCGCGTGGCCGTGATGTACGGAGGCAAGATCCAGGAAGTGGCGGAGGTCAAAAGGCTCTTCACCAACCCGGAACACCCTTACACCCGAGGCCTCCTGGCTTCCCTGCCCAGGCCGGATCGGGTCAAGCAGAAGCGGCTCCAGACCATCCCGGGCATCGTGCCCAGCATCCTCGACTTCCCCAAGGGCTGCAAGTTCTGGACTCGCTGTCCCGTGAAGGAGGATGTCTGCGAGCAGGTCGAGCCGGAGCTGGTGAAGGTCGAGGAAGGTCATTGGTGCCGCTGTCATCTCGTCAGCGCCGCCGAGACTCCCCCAGTCGAGGCTCCTGCCGGAGAACCGGAAGGGGGCACGGAATGAGCGACTCCACCGGGAAGAGCGACGGGAAGCTGCTGGACGTCAAGGACCTGAAGATCTACTACCCCATCCACGCCGGGGTCTTCCTCAAGAAGGTGGGCGACGTGAAGGCCGTCGATGGAGTCTCCTTCACCGTCAAGGAAGGGGAGACTCTGGGACTGGTCGGGGAGTCCGGCTGCGGCAAGACCACCGTTGGCAAGGGGATCATGCGACTGGTCGACGTCACGTCGGGGACAATCGATTTCACCACCAAGGCCGGGGAGACCATCGACGTGGTGCCCCTGGACCGAGGTA
Source organism: Candidatus Cloacimonadota bacterium (assembly GCA_021772705.1). Classification (GTDB taxonomy): domain Bacteria; phylum Muiribacteriota; class UBA6191; order JACPRK01; family JACPRK01; genus OFTM100. The sequence continues at coordinate 5,229 of JAJFLN010000320.1, forward strand.
GTATGCGGCCCATCCGTGCGGAGGTCCAGATGATCTATCAGGACCCCTTCTCGTCACTGAATCCCCGCTGGTCCGTCGGTGACATCATCGCCGAACCCCTGGGGGTTCACATGCCCGAACTCTCGGGGAAGGAGCGGGATGACAAGGTGGCCTGGCTCCTGGAGAAGGTCGGTCTCCGAGGCGAGCAGGCCGGTCGATATCCCCACGAGTTCTCCGGCGGACAGCGGCAGCGCGTGGGTATCGCCAGGGCCCTGGCGACGGCGCCCCGGCTGGTCCTGGCCGATGAACCCGTCTCGGCCCTGGACGTCTCCATTCAGGCCCAGGTCGTCAACCTCATGCAGGACCTGCAGGAAGAGTTCGGCCTGACCTACCTCTTCATTGCCCACGACCTGTCGGTGGTGGAGCACATCAGCCATCGCATCGCTGTGATGTACCTGGGCAACCTGGTCGAGATCGGACCGGCCCGCGAGGTCTACTCCAATCCCATCCATCCCTACACTCGCGCCCTCATCTCCGCCGTTCCGCTGCCCGAGCCCTCCATGGGCCGCCCGGACCGGCAACGATTGGTCGGCGAGGTACCGAGCCCTCTGAACAAGCCGTCGGGCTGCCCCTTCCGGACCCGGTGCCCCCTGGCCGTCGAGAGCTGCGCCGGAGATCTGCCGCCTCTGATCGAGGTGGCCCCGGATCGACAGGTAGCCTGTCCCGTCGTCGCCGGCGATTCGGCCTCGGGTGCCTAGCCATCGTACCGTTGAGATCGGGGGACACACGACTGGACCCGAACTCCCCAGAGGAACTTGCCGGTTCGGGTGACCTCACGGAGTTCGGGTCCAGTCGTGTGTCCCCCGATCTCCGGAGGGGCGGATCTACTTGCGATCCGCTCTGCATCTGGCTATTGTTGCCAAATACGCCACGTCGAGTCCGGTGACTTCAGGGTGGGATGGAACGGGCAGGTAAGAGAGAATGAGCATCAGAACAGCAATCTCAGTGATCACGGTCATGCTTGCAGTCATGCTGCTTTGTACGCCCCGGGTCTTGGCTGACGACGCCTTCAAGGACGAGAGTTACAGCTATCAGAAGAACGTCCGGCCAATCCTGGAGAAGAACTGTGTCGTCTGCCATGCCTGTTACGACGCACCGTGTCAGCTCAAGATGGAGTCCTTCGAGGGCCTCTCCAGGGGCGCCACCAAGGCCGTGGTTTACACTGGCCGTCCCAAGGCCCAGGATCCGACCCGGCTTCATATCGACGCTGCCGATGAGGCCGGCTGGAGGGCGAAGGGATTCTTCTCAGTCATCGAGGGCGGCTCCTCTTCCATCCTTTCACGCATGATCGAACTCGGCCGTAAGCAGGCGCCGAAGGCCAATCAGCCCCTACCGGATGAAGTGGAGTTCGGCGTGAAGCGGGAGAATCAGTGCCCCACGGGTGAAGAGTTCGAGAAGTACCAGCATCGCAAGATGCATCAAGGCATGCCCTTCGGCATGGCCCCTCTGAGGCCCGAGACGCTGTACACCCTGCACGGCTGGCTGGCGGAGGGCGCTCCTGTCGACGAGACCGATGAGACCCTCAGCGCTGAGACTCAGAAGGTCATCGGCGCCTGGGAGGGATTCCTGAATGCCTCCGACAAGAGAGGGCAGCTGCTGGCCCGGTACATCTATGAACATCTGTTCCTGGCTCACCTCCACTTCGACGCCGAAGCCATGGAGGGTTTCTTCGAGATCGTTCGTTCTTCCACTTCTCCAGGCAGCCCCATTCAGGTCATCCCCACACGGCGTCCCAACGACGATCCAGGCGGCACGGTCTTCTACCGTCTCCGCCGCATCAAGGGGGCCATCGTCCAGAAGACTCACATCACTTACCCCTTTGGCCTGGACAAGCTGAAGCGCGTTCAGAAGCTCTTCTCGTCGAAGGACTGGGACGTGAAGGAGCTGCCGCCCTATTCGGCCACAGCCTCGACGAACCCTTTCGTCACCTTCCAGGCCATTCCCGCCAGCCTTCGTTACCAGTACATGCTCGACAACGCTCACTACTTCGTCCAGTGCTTCATCCGCGGCCCCGTCTGCCTGGGGAACATCGCTACCGATGTCATCCAGGACCACTTCCACGCCATGTTCACCGAGCCCCAGGCCGATCTGTTCTGCCTCGATGCTGACTATGCGAAGAAGGCCATGGAGCATCTGAACATCCGAGGCAAGGAAGGCTTCAGGGTCGATGTTCGCCCCCAGTGGATGGAGGCGGAGCAGCGCTATGCCGAGATGCGGTTCGACAAGTACAAGAGCAAGGACGCCACCTCCCTGGACGAGATATGGCACGGCGAGGGGACCAATCCAGACGCCATGCTGACCGTGTTCAGAAACCATGACAGCGCCACGGTCCTTCGAGGATTGCGGGGTATTTTGCCCAAAACCATCTGGGTGATCGACTATCCGATCCTCGAGCGCATCTATTACCTGCTGGTGGTCAACTTCGATGTCTTCGGCAGTGCGGTCCATCAGGTCCAGACCCGCCTCTACTTCGATCTCCTGAGGGCCGAATCGGAGACGAACTTCCTGCGGTTCTTGCCCGCCGGCGTTCGGAAGAAGCTGAGGAAGAGCTGGTATCGAGGTCTGGTGGCGACCATGAAGGTCAAGACCGTCTACCCCAGCGTGGATCGGGATACACCGAGTCTGCTCGAGGCCGAAGAGTCCAATCCCATGGCCGAGTTCGTCGATCAGCTCCGGACCCGGATGCCGGCCCTGACAGGCCTCGCCGGGGACATGACGGGCAACTCGTTCGCCGAGATGGACGCCCAGCTCGACGCCACCATGCGTGACAGGGTCGAAGGTACGCTCATGACCCTCGAGCAAGGTACGGCGACAGAGTATCCCTTCATCAACTTCCTGCCCAACGTCTCGCTGATCCGGATCGGCTTCGGTGAGGAGGATCGGGACCTGGCCTACACGATCATGCTCAACCGAGTTCACAAGAACGTGGCTTTCATGCTGCGAGAGGGCAGCCGTCTGGAGCCAGAGAAGGACTACCTGACCGTACTTCGAGGCCCGGTAGGCTCCTACCCGAATTTCATCTTTCAGGTCGCCTCGCCCAAGGTTGATGACTTCGTGAAGCAACTGCAGGCCGTGAAGGATGCGGAGGGCTTCACTGCCGTCGTCAACAAGTACGGCGTGAGGAGAACCCACCCCTCGTTCTGGGACGCCTTCCAGTTCTTCAGCAAGTACTTGGAGCGGGTCAATCCACTCCAGCGGGGTATTTTCGACGCCAACCGGTACGAAAACTACTGAGCCCGGGACCGATCGTTCCGGCAGGCGGGCTGGAGCCGCAATTGATAAAGCTCCAGCCTGGGAGGACTATGAAGACACTACCAAGGAATCGCCTGATCGCGGCCCTGACAGCCGGCCTGCTTGTCTTCGCCGCCGGGAGTCCCGGCCTGTGGGCAAAGACAAAGAGTGCCGAGAAGGCTGCGGACCCCTTCGCGAAGATCGAGATCACTGTCATCCCCCTGGCGGGAAACGTGTCGATGCTCAAGGGTTCCGGCGGGAATATCGGTCTGTGCGTGGGGCCCGACGGCGCATTTCTGGTGGATGATCAGTACGCGCCCTTGACCCCGAAGATCCGGAAGGCCGTGGCCAGCGTGACCTCCGAACCTCTCAGGTTCGTACTCAACACGCACTATCACCCAGACCACGCCGGAGGGAACGAGAACCTGGGGGAGGCGGGAGTGCTCATCGTGGCTCACGAGAACGTCCGGGAGCGGCTCTCGACGCCCCAGTTCAACAAGTTCTTCAATCGCCATCGCGACCCGCTTCCGGCGAAGGCCTTGCCGGTGGTCACCTATGCCGATGCGGTGAAGTTCCATCTCAACGGTGAGACCATTCGGGCCTTCCACATCCCCTCGGCCCACACCGACGGCGATTCCTTCGTCCACTTCACCACCTCCAACGTGATCCACACGGGGGACGTGGTGTTCATGTCCGGGTACCCATTCATTGATCTTTCGGCGGGAGGCTCCTTGAAGGGAATGATGGCCGCCTGCGGACAACTGATCGAGATGTCCGACGAGGCAACCAAGATCATCCCGGGTCATGGAGATCCAACGGATCGGGCCGGTCTGCGGAGCTACCTGAAGATGCTCGACACGGTTCGTTCCCGGGTCCAGACCCTCATCGACTCCGGCAAGGAGATCGAGGCAGTGGTGCAGGCTGCTCCGACGAAGGACCTGGACGCCCGGTGGGGACTGTCCTTCATGTCCGGTGAGAAGTTCACCCGCCTGGTCTACCTGAGTCTCACGGGCCAGGAGTAGGGCCTGGCAGAGACTGCCCTCGTCGCTCCCGGTTCCGCTGTGGCTCCGGGGGGACGGGCTCCTTCACTGAGCGGTAGGCATTCTTGAGATGCCGCCGGACGTCCTGGAGTCGCAGTCTCACGTCCGGTGCCAGCTCCGATGCCGGCCCGGGTGGAGGGGGATGGCGCGGGTCCCAGGGCCACTCGCGCAACAGCCTGTCCCGGGCCGCCAGCCAGACGGCGGCCTCCCGGCGAGAGAGCTCCAGTGACCCCGTGGCCGGTTGCGACATGGGGCGCACGAGCCAGACTCTCTGGCACGCCAGGTCGAAGAGGGCCAGCTGCCGAGTCGGGGAGGGAGGAGAGCCGGGCTGCTTTGACTCCAGGAGGCCCCTCAGGGTGGTAAACGCCGCGTCTCCAGCCGCGTCGGTGGCGACGAATCGCAGGGCCCGTATCAGTCCGTGGATCAAGGGAAAGTCGACTGCCGCTTCGCCGGAGGCACTTCGAAGCAGTGCATCCTCGATGAGGGAGGCCGCGGAGGCACCTGCCGGAGGTGTCCAGCCCGCGTACTGAACGAATGGAAGCAAGCAGGTCTCGCCAGCCGCCCAGTTGACCGGAGCGGGGGAGGGGGCGATCGCTTCCCAGGTACGCTGAAGGGGCATCAGCTTCTCTCCGAATTCCCGCCGGACGCGGCTCAACAGCAGGTCGAGCCTCAACTGCAGCTCCGGACCGGGAATCATGTTTCGTCGGCTGCCCCACCGCATGATCGTGTACCTCAGGGCATCGTCGGCTTCAGTGGTGTGTAGCAACAGGGCGGCCATGATTCGGGGCAACGCCGCGGCCAGGCCTGATGACAGTGAACTGTCTCCCGATTCAACTGCCTGCAGGAGCTGCAGGCAAGGCCGAAGAGGCAGAGACCAGAGCATGACCGTGTCCCTGGCGTGGAGCCCCGGATCGATCTGGTCCAGATTCCGGCGAGCCCGCGACTGGGATGTGGCAACGTTCACGTTGGACCGGCGAATCAGCTCCAGCAGGCGGGCCATCTCCGGGATCGACTCGTCGGCTGGCAGTCCCGACGCCACGAGCCAGGATGACCGAACATCGAAGGGGTCTTTCGGGTCACCGCCTCTCTGAGGCTTCGGGGAGGCCTTGGGTTGCTGGATGGCCGCTGTGGGGGTGGTTGAACTCCGCCCAGCCGCCTCTGGCGGTGGCGTGGAAGGCCGGACGTCACTTGGGCCGAGGATTGGGAATGATGCTCTGGGGAGGAAGGCCCAGCCAAGCAGGGTCGCCACGAGCAGCGCTGCCACTCCCAGTCCAAGCCAGGAAGTCCAGACCCGGGGCTTCCGGACCGGCGCCGCACTTACCCCACCTGCAGAGCTGTCCACTCTGGCGGTCCCGGGGAGGCTGGGGGCTCGGCCTCCGGGCTTGGAGCCCACAGCGACGATGGTCTGGCCATGGCCGAAGCGGGGGGACTTTCCCGGCCGATTCCTGACGTCCCGCCGTCCCGGTTGCCCTCTGGCGCCTCCCTTCAGCGCGGCGGCTGCGGCGGAGGCATCGGCGAATCGGTCTGCCGGGTCCGGTGCCAGGAAACCGGCCAGGACTCTGTCCAGGCCGGGCGGCAGGTCCTCCCTGAACTTCCCTGGGTCCGGCAGGATGCCGGTGGACTGGGCCTTCCAGATGGTCACCAGGTTCTCGCCTTCGAATGGTCTCTTGCCCGTCAGGCACTCGAAGAAGATCACTCCCAAGGAGTAGAGATCCCAGGCAGGAGTGGCGGCCCCCTCCGCCCATGCTTCCGGTGGAAGATACCCCGGAGTACCGAGAAGTACGCCGGCCTGAGTCCGGAATCCGCCGATGGATCGATCTTTGGCGATTCCCAGGTCCCCCACCAGGACGCCTCTGGACGGGGAGAGGAAGAGATTGGCTGGCTTCAGATCTCGATGCAGGATTGCGGCGGCGTGGAGCGTGATCAGGACACTGGCCGTCGTCTCCACCACCTCCATGGCGAGTGCCAGCGGCAGCGCTCCCTGTTGGTGCAGCCGCTCCGCCAGTGTCCCTCCCTCCACCAGTTCTTGCGCCAGGATCAGCTCGCCCTGCTCCTCAGCGGCCTCCAGCACCATGATCAGGTTGGGATGGGCGACCCGGGCGGCGAGGCGCCCCTCCTGTAGAAACCTCTGCCGGGATGCACCGTCTCCGGCGAGGGAGGTCGAGAGTACCTTGACCGCCACCCTTCGACCCAGGGATAGCTGGGTTGCCTCATAGACAACTCCCATGCCGCCCTGGCCCAGGAGCCGCTCAATCCGGTATCCCCCCAGCAAGCTCCCGGGACTCAGAGTGCCGTGCCCGACCTTCGCCGTCCCGGGCGTCCCGTCCCGGCGCGGTTCTCGGCGGCCCCTCACTTGACTGCCTCCATCATGCTGGATGCAGGATATCGCAAGCGGCCGCCTCTGCGCGTGTCTCAGGGAATGGGGAAGCGGAGTATCCGGCTGTTGATGGTGTCGGCCACATAGAAGTGACTTCCTCCCAGAGCGCTGCCCTGCCTGGGGCGGGACAGGGAGTAGGAGTCCATCGCCCCCGATGCGGCGTTGTTGAAAAGGCTCTCGGAGAATAGGCTCTGGCCGAGCAGGTCGTCGAAGTGGCTCTCCGGCCCGGCGGCGCGATGATCCTCGAACCAGACAACCCGGTTGTTGAGGGAGTCGCAGATGAACAGCCGGTCCTCGCCAAAGCGGACGCACTGAGGGCTGTTGAGGCCGTTCCGGCTGGCACCATCGCCTCCCCGATCCGGTGAGCCGCTCTGGAAATCGCTCTGTCCCAGGACTCGGGAGGCTGCCGTCAGATCTCCGGTTGTGTCGAAGAGCAGGACACGATGATTGTTCCTGTCCGCCACGGCGAGAATCCTGTCGGACAGGGCAATCGAGACTGGCATGGCCAGAGAGCTGGCGCTCACCTCACCGTCGCCGTTCGGGGCATTGCTCCAGAAGTTTGGTTGGCCGATGACGCCGGAGGCTGCGCCTCCGCTTGGCAGGTCCTCGAAGGCGTCGAAGACCAGGACGCGGTGGTTACCGCTGTCGGCCACGAAGAGGGTCGAGCCGCTGAAGGCGGCATCCAGAGGGTTGTCCATGGTCGCGGAACTGGCGACCCCGCCGCCATTGGCGGCGCCGGCGACGAAGCTGCTCTGGCCCAGCACTCGATCCGGCAGTCCGCCCGATTCCGGCAGAGCTGCTACATCGTCATAGATGAGGACCCGGTGGTTCCCGGCGTCGCAGACGATGAGTCTGTTGCCTTGCAGGTGCACGCCGTAGGGGCTGTCCATACCCGATCGGGTCGTGGACGCCTCCCTGGCCGAGAAGTCCGGCTGACCCAGAACACGGGTCGCCGTCGTGTCCGTGAGGGAGTCGAAGAGAAGGACCCGGTTGTTCTGGGTGTCCGCCACGGCGAGGCGCGAGCCGTCGGTGGAGACGCTGCTCGGCAAGTCCAGTCCATTGGCAGCTGTATCCGTTCCTCGATTGCGGCTGCCGGAGTCGAAGCTCGCCTGTCCCGTGACCTGGTCCGCCCCGTCCCGGACGATCCATTCCGCCGTCACGGATCGGAAGATGGTGTTGTCCCGGTTTCCCAAAGTGGCATCGATCTGGACCCGGACGGCGCCGAACTTTGGCGCTGTCTCCAGGGGAATGACACTCCAGCGGAAGTCCGATGTCGCGCCTCCCGGGATCTCCCGGGTCGTCAGGTCATCCGGCGCCAGGACGATGTACTGGTCCGTGAC
>JAJFLN010000033.1 GCA_021772705.1 Candidatus Cloacimonadota bacterium
GCATCGACTCTTCCACCGTGGCCTACTTCGCCGCCCGGGCCAAGTCACGGATACAGACGTTCACGATTCGCTTCGAGGACCAGAGCTTCGACGAGTCCTACTGGGCCCGAAGAGTCGCCACCGAGCTGGGAACGGACCACCGGGAGGAGACCCTCACCCCCGGGGCGTTGCTGGACCTGGTGCCGAACATCGCCGACCTTCTCGACGAACCTCTCGGCGACGCCAGCCTGTTGCCCACCTACCTGCTCTCCCGGTTCACGCGGAAGCACGTCACGGTGGCCCTCGGCGGGGATGGAGGCGATGAGCTGTTCGCGGGCTACCCCACCTACCAGGCCCAGAGGTTCGCCGGGCTCTATGGCGCCCTGCCCCCCTCTATCCGAACGGGAATCATCGAGAGAGCAGTCTCCATGCTTCCCGTGGACATGAGCAACATCAGCCTGGACTTCAAGATTCGCCGTTTCATCGCCGGAGCCAGCCTGCCCATGCCCTTGAGAAGCAGCGTCTGGCTCGGGTCCTTCCGGCCCGATGAGCTCGACGTGCTCTCCCCCGAGATGCGCCAGCAGGTGCGGGAGGAGCAGATCATGGACTCTGCGGATGCGGCCTGGAATGACAGCTGGGCGCCGGACCCCCTGGACAGGGCGCTCTATCTGGACAAGAAGCTCTACCTGCAGGACGACATCCTGGTGAAGGTCGACCGGGCCACCATGGCCTGTTCTCTGGAAGCCCGGGCTCCCCTGCTCGACACGGCCCTGGTGGAGTACGTCGCGGCCCTTCCGGCGGGCATGAAGCTGAGAGGACTGACCACCAAGTATCTCATGAAGAAGTCCATGGAGGGCCTTCTCTCCCGGGATGTTCTCTACAGACCCAAGAAGGGGTTCGGGATACCCGTAGCCCGGTGGGCACGGGCCGAGCTGCAACCTCTGTTCCTGGACATGCTCGGAAGCCGGCGAATCCGGGCGCAAGGGATCTTTGATGCCGACGTGGTCTCCCGGCTCCTGGTGGAGCACTTCCAGGGCAAGGCGGACCACCGCAAGAAGCTCTGGACCCTGCTGGTCTTCCAGCTCTGGCATGAACGCTGGAACTGACAGGCCTGAAGCCAAAGGACCACCGGCATTCTTCCTGGCCGTGGCGATCTTGGTGCTGCTCCACATTGGTGTCACCTGCTGGTTCAGCCTGGCCCGCTACGACTCCCTGAAGAGCCACCTCCACGACACGGGCCTCATCGGCCAGTCGTTCTGGAGCACCACACAGGGCCGGTTCTTCGTCAACAGCGTCAACCCTGAGGCCGGCCGGTCGGAGTACTACTTCGGGAATCACTTCACCCCCATCTACTTCCTCATTGCTCCCCTTTACTGGTTGTTCCCGACACCAAAGACATTGCTGATCCTTCAGAGCATCCTCCTGGGCCTGGGGGCGATCCCTGTCTTCGGACTGGCCCGGTTCATCTTCGACAATGCCCGGGCGGGACTGGCCTTCGCCATCCTCTACTTGCTCCATCCGGCTCTCTGGTTCGCCAATCTCTATGACTTTCACACCGAGGCGATCAGCGGCACCTTCATCCTTTACGCCATTCTGTATCTGGAGATCGGCGCCTGGCCCCAGTTCTGGATAGCGGCGACGCTGGCCATGGCGTGCAAGGAGCAGGTCAGCCTGGTCTTCTTCATGCTCGGCCTGGTCCTGGCCCTGGACCCCAGGAACCGGAAGCGGGGACTGATCCTCTCTGCCGTCTCTCTCACCGTCTTTCTGGTGGTGATGACCCTGATCATTCCGGCCTTCGCCGGCACGTCGACCCATCCCTACGTAGCCGAACGATACGGGCACCTGGGGAACTCGCTGCCCCAGGTCGTCTGGGCGACGCTGACACGGCCTCTGGACGTGGCCGCCCAGCTGACCTCGGGCCGTCATCTGTACTACCTGGCCTGTCTGCTCGGTCCCCTGCTCTTCCTGCCTCTCGGAGCGCCGCTGCGGCTGGCCATCGGTCTGCCGACGTTCCTGGCCAACGTCCTCTCGGCCGTTCCAATCACCCACGACATCGGCTTCTACCACTCCGCCTCCATTCTGCCGGGCATGTTCTGGGCGGCCATGTATGCCTCGGGTCCCGTGCTCTGCAAGCTGGGGCGGTGGTTCAAGAAGATCGGCCCCAGGGGCTGGACCGCCTTGCTGCTGGTCAACGCACTCTTCTGGCATGCCCGGACCCAGTCCGCCATCTTGCCAGGCCACTTTCCGCCACTCTCCCCGTCGGCTCACCGAACCGACTACGACGTGGGGGAACACGAGAACCTGATCCGGGAATTGCAGGCCCAGGTGCCGGAGGGAGCCTCACTGTCGGTGCAGTTCAACCTGGCCAGCCACTTCACCAATCGGTTCGGTCTGTACCAGTTCCCGAATCGAGTGGGCGATGTGGAATACATCCTGGTGGACCTGACCGAACCCTACCGGAAGCGTCCTGCCGAGTATCGCCGCTTCTGGCTGGAGTTCATGATCCAGGTAAAGATACCCCGCTACCTGGAGGCGGTTCGAGAGCTGCTCCGAGACAGCCGGTACGGTCTCCTCTTCTCTCGGGACGGCTACCTGCTCTTCCACAAGGGAGCGGTGGATTCGACCGATCGCGACGCAGCGCGTCAACACATCGAAGCCGTGGGACGTCTCTGGGAGTCCTACACCGGCCGTGGCTATGGAGTAGAGAAGCGCAGGTGGGACGCCGTTCGCCCTACTATGGATGCCCGCATCCAGGACGACTGAATGGCCGAGTTTTCCCGATCCGTTCGTCCTACTATGGATGCCCGCATCCAGGACGACTGAATGGCCGAGTTTTCCCGATCCGTTCGTCCTGAGCCTGTCGAAGCATGT